>JAYUCR010000465.1:0-7281 GCA_043740165.1 Acidobacteriota bacterium
ACACCGCACAGCGCGCCCGGAAGGCGCACGGTGAAGTCGCTCGCGCCCGCCAGCCGGAAGACCACTCCCATCAGGTCGGCATACAGTCCTTCGTCGTACACGAAGTGCAGCCGCGGGTGACCGGCGGCCGCGCGCTGCGCATCGAGCGCCGTGACCGCGACGTCCCGGTAGAAGGCGGGAGGGAGGGAGGAAAGCGCGGCCAGTCGCAGGGCGGCGGCGACCAGCAGGATCGCCGCGAGGCGCCAGGCGGTGAGGGACGATGCGCTCCAGCCTCCCGGCATGGGCTGGATTGTATGTCAGTGGTCGCCGCTCCGTGCCAAAGCCTTGACGTCGCCCCCGCGCGGCCGACCAGAATCCTTGCGTTCGCAGGCTCCGCCTCTATATTCAGACCGAGCCGGAACACCCTCCCCGGCCTGGAGAACGATGCCCCCGACACGGATCCTCCTGGTGGATGACGAGGCCAGCGTTCTCGACCTGGTCCGCACGACGCTGGAAACTTGTGGATACGTGATCGACACCGCCTCGAGCAGTCACGAGGCGATGGAAAAGGTTCGCGCCAACGAGTACGGAATGGTGATTCTCGACCTGCTGCTCCCCGACATGAACGGATTCATCCTGTCGCAGGAGATTCGCCGCGTCCGGCCCGGCCTCGGGAACCGGATCCTGTTCATCTCCGGAATCCTGTTCGGCCAGAGCACCATCGAGCACCTGGGCACGATCGGCGCCGGCTTCCTGAGCAAGCCGTTCCAGCTGCGCGCCCTGATCGAAGCCGTCGATCGAATCGCCCAGGGCCGCGCCGCGTCCTGACGATCACCCGCTGAAAACAGTTGCGCCACCGGCGGTGTCGCCGCCGCCCGTGGCGCGTCCCGTTGAGGAGGGAGCGTCCCGCATGTGGGACGCTTTCGCGATGAGGCTGGTCGCGTTTACTGCAGTTCTTGCACGAACCGAACGCCGCCCTCAGCGGCGATCGAGGCTCACTCCCGCCCGCCGCGCGTCATTTTCGATGCGCGCCAGCTGTCCATCGAGAAGCGCCACGCGCTTGGCCAGCTCGCGGATGAGCGGCGCCGCCTGCGCGCGGTAACCGAGGCGGACGTCGAACGAGCGGGTGTCCCCGGCCAAAGCCGATTCCGAGAAGTCGACGAGCCCCTTCTCCAGATCGATCTCCGCCTGCAGGCCATCACGCTCGCCGTGCAGGTTGTCGTAGTAAGACTGGTACGCCGTGGTCGGAGGCGCCGGGGCCTCGTAGGTCGGCAGGGTCCCGGCCCGTGCCGACTGCATCGGCATCGGCGACAGGCGCTTCAGGTCCTGGTTGGTGTAGGCGCCGGGGACCTGAAATTTCGCCAGATCGGCGTTGGTGTACGAATCCTGGGCAAATGCGGCGGCCGGCACGAGGCAGGCTGCCAGAACGATGATGCTTTTCATCCGAATCCTCCCGTGCGCCAGGCTCTCCGCCCGTGGACGATGCGTGGCCGCATCGCCCTCATCTCCGGACCGGAGACCGTCCCGATCGGTCTCCTCGTCAAACCGTGGCGCGCTGTGCCGTCCATATACGACCAGCGGGCCCCGCTGACAAGCGGAATTTACCCCGGCGGACGCGATGAAATCCGCGTCCGGCGCCATCGTGCACGCCGGCGCACGGGTGTCAATAAGCCGCCGCACGCGGCGATTGAAAGGCCCGGCGGCGACCGCTATAATGCCCGCCTTTCGCCGGGAGCCCAGAGACAATGCCTCAGTCCGCCGTTTCGTTTCGCGCCGTGGCTCTGTGTGCCTTATTGATTCTCTGCGGAGGGTGCTTCGGCGAGGCCGTCGCGGCGCCTGGCGCGCCTCTGACCCGGACCCTGGCCAACGGACTGCGCGTCGTGCAGCTCGAAGACCACACCCTCCCGATCGTGTCGGTCAGTTTGTGGGTCGGGGCCGGCAGCAAGGACGAGGCGGAAAGCTCCGTCGGGTACGCTCACTTTCTCGAGCACATGGTGCAGCGCGGCACGGACAAGGACGCGCCCTTCGACATCATGCGGCGCGCGCAGCGCTGGGGCGGCAGCGCCAGCGTGCGATCCAATTACGATCGCACCTCGATCACCTTGACCGGCACCCCCGCCGCCCTGCGCGAGATGATCGACGCCGCCGCGGGGATGGCGTTCCGCGCCGCCCTCAAGGATTCCGAGATCGACCTCGAGCTCGCGACCCTCACGCAGGAGATCCGCACCTACTATGACATGCCGGCCTCGGTGGCCTTCCTGGAGACGATGCGCGCCGCCTTCCCGGAGCATCCCTACCGCATACCGATGCTGGGCAATTTCAAGACCCTCGGGGCTCTCAAGTCGGAGCCGCTCAAGGCGTTCTATTCCAACCTTTATGTTCCGAACAACATGGCCCTGGCGGTGGCGGGCGATTTCGATCCCAAGGATTTGGCCCCGCGCATCGAGAGCGCTTTCGGCGGTGCGGCGCGCAACGCCCTGCTGCCTCCGCCGGTGGCGCCGCCGGCGAAATTCGCCGGCCATGTCGACGTCGAGAAGCGTCTGGACTTCAAGGAGAACTGGACCACCCTCTCGTTCGTCGGCCCGGGCTACCGCCACCCCGATCGGATCGCGTTCGAAGTGCTGGCGGCGGCGCTCGCCGACGCCAGCTCCCCTGTCGCCTCGGATCTCACCAAAGAGGGGGCCGGCACGCTGTCGCAGGTTTCGTATTACGGCCTCGAGGATGCCGGGGTGCTCTACTTCGCCGTGATCCCGGTCACCCCGGAGCTTTCGTACGGCTCCGCCGGCGCCGTCCTGCGGGGCGTCGAGGAATTCAAGAAGACCGGCCTGAACGACGCGGCCCTGCGCGATCGGATCTCCCGCATGCTGCGCGACGAACGGCTGCGCGCCGGGTCGATGGCCGATCGGGCCGAGCACCTCGGGGAGGCGGCGCTGTTCGGAGGGGCGCGCTACTACTGGGATCGGCCATTGGCCCTTCAGGCGCTGACACCGGCCGACGTCCGCCGGGTGGCCGGGACCTACCTGGTCGCCGAGAACCTGCGCCTCGTGGTGCTGATGCCGAAAGCGACGCCTCCCCTCGCCGATGCCGCCAAGGCCGCGTTCCACACCGACTTCGACGCGCTCGGGGCGGCGCCCGCCGGAGCCGGGACCGGCTTCGCGGCGAACCTGTACTCGGAAGCCGAGGGGGTGCGAGCGACCCCGGAGGCCTGGGGCGATCCGAAGGCGGCTTCGGGGCTCGGGATTCCGCAGCGCAGCACTTTGAAGAACGGGCTCACGGTCCTGGTGGTGGAGGATCACCGGCAGCCGATCGCCGCGATCTCGCTGCACGCCAGGTCGGGATCGGGCGACGATCCCGCGGGACGGGAAGGGCTGAGCGGGCTGACGCTGCGGATGCTGGCCGGCCGCATGGCGGCCCGCGCCGCGGAGATCACCGGCCCGCGCCGCCTGACGCTGGTTCCCGAGGCGCAGGTCACGCGCGACTTCATGGAGATCCGTTTCGTCGGCCCGGTGGACGAGATGACGACGGGGCTCCAGGCCCTGGCGCGCGCTCTCCCGGCGGCGCCCGTGACCGATGCCGAGGTGACCTCGCTGCGGCAGGGTGCGCTCCTGTCGCTGCAGCGCGCCGATCGCGATCCGGACGCCACCAGCCTCGACCTGTTCCGCGAGAAGGTGTACGCGGGCGACGCCTACGCCCACCGCCCCGACGGCACCCCGGGCGGGCTGCAGGCGATCACCAGAGACGATCTGCAGTCCCTGGCCGGTTCCGCCCTGACTCCGGAACGCCTGGTGCTCGCGGTGGCTGGTGACGTCGACCCCAAGGGGATTCTCCGCACCGTGGAGCGGCTGTTCGGCAGCCTGCCGGGAAGATCCTCCGCGCGGGCGGAGGGCGGGCGCCCGGCTCCGGCCGACGCCGCCGCGAGCTCGGGTCCGCCCTCGGCGACCGCCGGGGCGCAGCCGGGCGAGTATTCGCGTCAGCTCGCGGCGGGACAGAGCCGCATCGTGGTGGGGGTCCCCGCCTCGGCGCTCCTCGGGACCGAGTTCTCCGATCTGCGCCTCGTCGGCGCCGGGCTCTCCCTGCTGGCGTTCGAGGACCTGGTGTTCACGCAGCGCGCCGCCTTCTCGGTCATGGCGGTGCCCGAAGGCCTGCGGCGCGGCGGCTCGCTGGCGTTCGAAGTGGTGGCGGCCCACAACCGGCGCGGCCAGGCGCTTTTCGATCTCAAGCGCCTGCTGCGCCGGCTGGCGATCGAGGATCTCTCCGACCCCGACCGGCGCGATCTCGGACGGATGCTCTCCGGCCGCGACGCCGCCGCGGCCCAGGGGACCCAGGCGCTCGCCAGCAACCTGGCCTACCGCGAAGCCGCCGGCCTCGACGCGATGCGCTATCGCGACGATTTCAACCTCCCGACCCCGACCGCCGCCCGCATCAAGGAGATGGCGGAGCGTTACTTGAAGCCGGAGAGCTGGATTTCGGTTATCGTCGGCCCGCCGTCGCCCTGAATGGAATCGAGGCGCTGAGGAGGACCGTGACGGACGCCCCGGAGGTTTCGGTCGTTCTGCCGGTGTTCAACGAGGCCGCGGCGCTGCGCGACACCCTCCCCGCCCTCCGCGAGGCGCTGCAGCAGTCCGGAAGGCCGTTCGAGATCGTCTGCGTCGACGACGGATCGGCGGACGACACCGCCGCCCTGCTCGACCGGGCAGCGCGGGACGACGGGCGCGTCGTGCCGGTCCACCTGTCGCGCCGGTTCGGCAAGGAGGCGGCGTTGGCGGCCGGCCTGGAGGTGGCCCGCGGCCGCGCCGTGGTCCTGATGGACGCCGACCTGCAGCACCCGCCGTCGTTGATCCCCGTTCTCCTGAAGCGCTGGGATGAAGGGTACGAAGTGGTCGAGGCGGTGCGCCGGAGCCGCGGCGACGAAGGCGCGACGCACCGCGCCATGGCGCGGCTCTTCTACGGACTGATCGGCCGCTCGATGGGGCGCAGCTTCCAGGGATCGACCGACTTCAAGCTGCTCGATCGCCAGGTGGTCGACGCGCTTCTCCTCTGCCGCGAGCGCAACCGCTTCTTCCGTGGCCTGGTCGCCTGGGTCGGCTTCCGGGTCACCCAGGTGCCGTTCGATGTCCCGCACCGCCAGGCGGGACGCACCAAGTGGTCGAGCCTCGACCTGGTGGCTTATTCGGTGCGCAGCCTGCTGGCGTTCACCTCCCTGCCATTGCGGATCGTGGCCTGGTGCGGGATGGCGATGGTGATGGCCGGGATGGCCCTGGCGGTGCAGACCCTCTACAACTACTTCAGCGGGCATGCCGTCAGCGGATTCACGACAGTGATCCTGGTGGAGCTGATCCTGGGCGGGCTGATCCTGACGAGCCTCGGGGTGCTGGCCTTCTATATCGCCCTGATCTACGACGAGCAGAAGGCGCGACCGCTCTTCGTCGTGCGGCGACCTCCGGATAACGGACGTCAGGTTCGGGAGCCGCCGCTTCCGCGGCGGTAGACGCCGCTCCGTCCCCCCGACTTGCGCATCAGCCGGATGGGGCCGATCACCATGCCGCGGTCGAGCGACTTGGCCATGTCGTAGAGCGTCAGCAGCGCCGCCGAGGCCGCGACCAGCGCCTCCATCTCAACACCGGTGCCGAAGCGCGCCCGCGCCGTGGCGTCGATTCGGACCAGCCGCTTCGCCGGCACGAACCCGATCTCGATGCCGACGTGGTCGAGAGGCACGAAGTGGCAGAGCGGGATCAGGAAGGCGGTGCGCTTGGCGGCGGCGATGCCGGCCACGCGCGCCAGGGCCAGGGCGTCCCCCTTGGCCAGCGATTGCGACCGAAGGGCACGGAAGGCGGCGGCGTTCAGGCGCAGCGTGCCGCTCGCCATCGCCTCGCGCAAGGTGGCCGGCTTCGCGTGGATGTCGACCATGCGGGCCCGCCCGCGCCGGTCGAGATGGGTCATCCGGGCGGCGGAGAGCTTGGGCCTCATCGACGCTCCGCCAGGCAAAGGGCCCGGGCGCGCTCCAGGTCCTCGGGGGTGTTGACGTTCAGGAACAACGCCGCGCCTCCCCACTGCACCAGCCCCTCCGCTTCGAGTATCCGCATCCGCACCTCTTTCAGGAATCCCAGCAGCCCGCGCTCGCCACGGCGGCGGGCCCGGACGATCGCCTCGAGGCAGGTGGCGTTGTAGGCCGCCGCCAATACTTGAAGCTCGTCCGCGGCGCGCGGCACGACGGCGTCCCACCCTGGGGTGCTGCGCACCAGCTGGCGCAGAAAGCCGGCCGTGACGCAGGGGAGGTCGCACGCCAGCGCCACCACCTGCGCCGAGGGAGCCGCCGCGCGCAGCCCGCACTCGAGCGCCGCCAGCGGGCCGCCCGGGCCTCCCTGCCCGCCGGTCTCATCGATCTGGCGCGCACCGTCCGTTTCCGCCTCGGGGCGCGGCGGCCCGAGCACCATCGGCTCCCCGCCCGCCGCGCGCACCACGTTCACGGCGCGTCGGAGCAGTGTCGTGCCGCCGAGCTCCAGGAGCGCCTTGTCGCGCCCCATCCGAAGCCCGAGCCCTCCGGCGAAGACCAGCCCGGTCCACATGCCCGGCAGAATAGCATGCTCCACACTGCGGGAACCGGGCCGCTCTCCCGGCGGCGGGAGCGGAGTTTTGGTCTATGATTCGGCCCCTGCCGAGGGATCGAGATCATGAAGCCGCCTTCCGACAAGCCGGAGAAAACCGTCCCTCCCTACACGCGCGTCATCCGGCGGCTGGTGCGCATCGGAGCACGCGAGGAGGTGGCGCGCCTCCTCGGGAAGATGCTCCCCGCCGAGACCGTCGACCTGCTCAAGTCCCTGCCGAACGCGGAGCGTCGTGATTTTCTCGCCGTCCTGACCGGGCACCCGGCCGCGGCGCCGGTGTTCGCCGAGCTGCCGCAGCCGTTCCTGGCCGAGGTGCTCACGCAGGTGACCGACGACGGGATCGCGGCGCTGGTCGCCCGCCAACCGCCCGACGAGGCCGCCGACCTGCTGCGCCTCCTGCCGCCGGAGCGCAGCGACGCGGTGCTCAAGCTGCTCGACGATCGGATCGCCGCCAACCTCGATCGCCTGATGACCTTCGGGCGCGACACCGCCGGCGGCCTGATGACCACCCACCTGATCGCCCTTCCGGGCGCCACCCTGGTCGGCGAGGCGATCGCTCGCATCCGCTCCGAGCCCGAGGCCGAGACGGTCTTCTACGTCTACGTCGTCGACGCCTCCGGCCGGCTCGAGGGGGTCGTCTCGCTGCGGCAGCTGGTGGTGGCGCGCCCCGAACAGAAGCTCGAGGCGATCATGAACC
>JAYUCR010000466.1:0-2991 GCA_043740165.1 Acidobacteriota bacterium
TGGCTCGGGGCGGTGGTGCCGCTCTGCGCCTCCGTCCAGGGCGACGAGATGCCGTGCTGCCGCGGTGACGCCGCCTGCAATCTCGAGATGCGCGCCAGCAACTGCTGTCGCGTCGGAGCGGCATCGGAACGGGAGACCAGCCTCGCCCCCGCGGCGACGCCTCGCCTTTCGCTGGAGCGAATCCTCCACGCCACGGCTCTGCCGTTGTTCCTACTGTCGGCGCCCCCGACGACAACCCTGCTCGCGATGGCCGCGCTGCCGGGATCTCCGGCGCATCGTGCCGAAGGTCCGCCTCTTTTTCTCCTGAACACCGCCCTCCTGCGCTGATCGGGCCCTTCGCCCGAACCTCCACCAGTTCCCGGTCCATCTGAGTTCGTCCGCCGCGCCCCGGTTTGCGGGGCCTCGGTGGGTGCAGTGAGGTGCCATCGTGAACACCCTGTGTGCCTCTTCCCTGCTGATCCTGTCCGGCCTGACCTTGGTCCAAGCCGAACCGACACCGGCCGATCTGGGGGATCTCCTGCGGGAAGCCGAAGCCAATAGTCCGGCCATCCGGGCGGCGGCTGCGCGTCTGTCGGCAGCCCGGCAAGTTCCCTCTCAGGTTTCCGCTCCACCCGACCCCGAGATCAGCTTCGCCTACCTCAATGACGGCATCTCCCAATTCACGCTCGGCGAGAGCGAGTTCTCCGCACTCTCGGTGACCTGGACCCAGGCGGTCCCCTACCCTGGCAAGCTCGATCGGATGGAGGAAGTGGCGGTGCATGAGTCGGACCGAATGGCCCGAGACGTCGAGCGTATCCGGCTCGAGGTCACCGCAACCGTCAAAATGGCCTACGCCGATCTCTACCGTTTCGACCAGACCGCTCTCGTTCTAGGTGAGACGAAATCGGTCCTCGAGTCGCTGGCGGAGGCGGCGCGCCGCCGGTACGAAACCGGTCAGGGGATTCAGGAGAGCGTCCTCAAGGCTCAAACCGAGATTCTCAGACTCGAGGCCGAGATGGCTCGCGTGGCGCAGGATCGGAGAGCCGCCGAGATCCGGCTCAATGCCACCGTGGGCCGGGCGAACGACCTGCCCATAGGGCCGGCGACATCCATTCCCGAGGCGACGGTCTCATCCGACACCGAAAGCCTCGCCGACAGGGCGGTCGCAAGCTCCCCCGCGGTCGCCTCCCTCCAGGCGGCCGTCCTCCGCGAAGAGGCGGGGGTCCGTCTGGCGGCGATCGATCTCAAACCCGAGTTCCTCTGGTCGGCGACGTACCAGAACCGTGGCGGCCTCGACCCGATGGTGGGGGGTATGTTCGGGCTCCGCCTTCCTGTCTATCGAGACAGGAAACAGCACCAGGCACTGCTCCAGAGGGAGTCGGATCTCCTGGCCGCCCGCCAGGACCTGACCGAGCTCCAGATCCAGACCAGGGCCTCCGTGCGCGATCTGATCTCCAGGTATCAGAGGGCGGAGCGGCTTCGGACGATTTTCGATCAGGGAGTGATTCCGCAGGCGAAAGCCACGCTCGAGTCCGCCCAGGTGTCCTACGGTGTGGGGCGTCTCGGCTTCCTGGACATCCTCAACGACCTGACCACACTGTTCAACGCTCGGATCGACCTCGTCACGCAGGAGGCCGACCGGTTGCAGGCGCTGGCGGCATTGGAACCTCTGCTGGTCCAGGAACTGATTCATGTCCAGGGTGACTCCCCGGATGAAGGAGGTCAGGATGCCATCAACCGCTAAGCGCAGGCTCCTCTGGGCGGCTTCGGGGACCGTGCTTGCCGTCCTGATGTTTGTTGCGGGCTTCCAGTATCGCGGAATGGGAGGCGCAGCACCCCATGTCGGGGCCCCAGGAGAGAAGACAGCGCGCTATCACTGCCCCATGCACCCCTCGATGGTGGCCGACAGGCCGGGCGACTGTCCGATATGCGGCATGCGGATGGTCCCGATGGAGGATGGCTCGACGGTCGGCACAGAAGCGCCGGCTCCCGCCCCGCAGACACTTCCGAAAAAGGTCATCTACCGATCGACCATGAATCCCAATGAAGTCTCCGACTCGCCGGGCAAGGACTCGATGGGAATGGAAATGGAGCCTGTCGAAGTCGAGCAAGGGCCATCCACGGCCGCGAAAGTCGAGGGGCTTGCGGGCGTGCGCATCAACAGCCGCAAGCAACAGCTCATCGGCGTGCGGACCGATGTGGTCAAGCGCGCGCCGTTCACGCGGACAATCCGGGCGCTCGGCCTGGTGACCGCGGATGAGACCCGGCTGCACCAGGTTCACACGAAGATAGAGGGATGGATTGAAACCCTGCATATCAACGCCACGGGAGAGAAGGTCCGTGAAGGGCAGCCCCTGCTGACCATTTACAGCCCGGAGCTCCTGGCGACGCAGGATGAGTACCTGCTGGCTCTCAGAACGCGCGTCCCTCCAGCCGAGGAGCAGCTCCCCGATGCAGTGGCGCGGGCGAATGCGCTGGTGGAGAGCAGTCGCCGCCGCCTCCTGCTGTTCGACCTTTCGTCGGCGCAGATCGAGGAGCTGGAACGGACCGGACAGGCCACCCGGACGGTGACGCTCCATGCGCCGGTCTCCGGTTATGTAACCAGGCGCGGCGTCACGCAGGGCGAGAAGATCGATCCCAGCACGACGCTCCTGGAGATTGCCGATCTGTCGCGCGTCTGGGTCATCGCCTCCATCTATGAATACGAGGTGCCTTTCGTCCGTCTCGGGCAATCGGCGGATGTGACGCTTTCCTACCTGCCCGGCCAGGCGTATCGCGGCAAGGTGACCCTCATCTACCCGGTGCTGGAGAGCGCCACACGGACCGTGCAGGTGCGCGTGGAACTTCCCAACCCCGACTTGGCACTCAAGCCCGACATGTACGCCCAGGTGGAGATCCAGGGGGACCTGGGGGAGCGGCTCGGCGTGCCCGAGAGCGCCATTCTCTCTTCAGGCACCCGCAACGTGGTCTTTGTCGCGCAAGGCGACGGTTATTTCGAGCCGCGGGAGGTCC
>JAYUCR010000467.1:0-7260 GCA_043740165.1 Acidobacteriota bacterium
CAGGATGTCGCCAAGGTGTACGACTCGGGCGACAACGCGGTCCACGCGCTGCGCGGCATCAACCTCGAGGTGCAGCCCGGCGAATCGATGGCGATCATCGGCCCCTCCGGCTCCGGTAAATCGACCCTGATGCACATCGTCGGGTGTCTCGACGTGCCGTCGAGCGGCGAGTACACGCTCGCCGGGACACCGGTGTCGCGCATGTCCCAGAAGGAGCTGGCGAAGGTCCGCAACGAGCGCATCGGCTTCGTCTTCCAGGCTTATAACCTTTTGCCCCGGGCCAGCATCCAGCGCAACGTCGAGCTGCCGATGATGTACGCCGGCGTGCCGCGTGCCGAGCGGCAGGAACGCGGGCGCGAGGCGCTGCGCCGGGTCGGGCTGGCAGAGCGCGCCCGGCACCTGCCGTCGCAGCTCTCCGGCGGCCAGCGCCAGCGGGTCGCCATCGCCCGCGCTCTGGTCAACTCGCCGTCGATCCTGCTGGCCGACGAGCCGACCGGCAACCTCGACACCCAGACCGGACGCGAAATCCTCGACCTGTTCGACGACCTCAACCGCCAGGGGCATACGGTGATTCTCGTCACCCACGACATGAGCGTGGCCGCGCACGCGAAGCGCCTCATCCGGATCGTCGACGGCCTCATCGCCGACGACGCGGAGGCCGGGAGCCCGGCGTGACGCTGCGCGAGTCGGTCGCCGACGCCCTGGTCGAGGTGCGGGTCAACAAGGGACGCACCATCCTGCAGACGCTCGGGGTGATCCTCGGAGTCGCCTCGCTGGTCGCGGTGCAGGGGTTGTCCGACGCCGGCCGTCGGCAGGCGCTCAATTTCTTCTCCGAGCTCGGCGGGCTGCGCAAGATCCTGGTGATCAACCGGCCGATCAAGGAGCGGGTGCAGAGCGCAAGGCAGCGGGCGAGCGACGGCCTGACCTGGGGCGACGCGCAGGCGATCCAGCGCGAGGTGTCGTTCGCCACCCAGGTCGATCCGATCGGCACCACCGAGCTGATGGTCCGGAGCGGCAGCTACCTCAAGCAGCGCGACATCGTCGGCGCCACCCCCGACTACCAGGCGGTCTACAAGTTCTTCCCGGCCCGCGGCCGGTTCCTGATCGACGACGACATGGCCACCATGGCGCGCGTCTGCGTCCTCGGCGACACCGCGGCGCGGCTGTACTTCGGCAACGAGGATCCGCTCGGCAAGACCCTCTTCCTGGGCGACGTCGGGTTCCGGGTGGTCGGCATCATGCGGCGCAAGGAGTTCTACTTCAACGAGGGGGACCAGAACGCCCTCGAGTGGATGAACCGCATGACCATCATCCCCCTGACGGCGCTGTACACGCGCTTCACCGGCGACCCGCACAAGACGGTGAACTATATCAACGTCATGGTCGACAAGGTGGCGAACAACCGCAAGGCGGCGGAAGAGATCAAGAAGGTCCTCTACCGGCGCCACTCCGGCGTGCAGGATTTCGAGGTGATCAACCGGGAGGAGCGGCTGCGCCAGCAGCAGGCGCAGGGGAAGGTGTTCGACATCACCTTTCTCGTCACCGGCATCGTCTCCCTGCTCGTCGGCGGAATCGTCATCATGAACATCATGCTGGCGTCGTTGCGCGATCGGATCCGGGAGGTCGGCATCCGCAAGGCGATCGGGGCGCGCGGCATCGACGTGGCGCTGCAGTTCCTGGTGGAGTCGATCCTGGTGACTTCGATTGGAGGGATTGCGGGGCTGCCGCTCGGGATGGTCTTCGCCAGCGCCATCACGGCGCTCATCGGCCAGCCGGCGATCATTACGCCCAAGATGGCGCTGGTCAGTGTTGTCGCCTCGGTGGCCACCGGCCTCTTCTTCGGTCTCTACCCGGCCATCAAGGCGGCCCGCCTGAGCCCGGTCGATGCGCTGAGGTACGAATGAGAGGACTCATGGTGGGCGAGATCCTGCGCACGGCGCTGGGCGAGATCGCGGCCCACAAGCTGCGCTCGGCCCTCACCCTGCTCGGCATCATCCTCGGCACCCTGTCGCTCACCGTCATGACCTCGCTTCTCGACGGGGTGACGGCGGCGGTCTGGGAGGGCTTCAGCGACCTGGGGTTCGACGGGGTCATGTACGTCATGGGACGGCCGCCCAAGGATCTGCGCGAGCAGGCGATCTTCGTGCGCTCGCGCGGCCTGCAGCCCGGGGACGCCGACATTCTCCAGAACCGCGCCCGCGCGATCGACGCCGTGGCCCCGGCCCTGATCACCGAGGCCCTGGTGCGCAGCGCCGACGTGGAGCGACGCGTGCGGGTCATGGGGGTCACGTCGGCCTACAACGTGGTGCGCGGACGCTCCCTCGATGCGGGGCGCTTCTTCAGCGACATCGAGGAGGACTCGTTCGCCCCGGTCTGCGTCCTCGGATACCGCCTGAACCGGCGGCTGTTCGGCAGCGAAAACGGGATCGGCAAGCGCGTCATGGTCGACTCCAGGCCGATGCGGGTCATCGGCGTGAGCGAGAAGCTGGGCAACGAGTTCGTCAACGACAACGACTTCGTCGAGGAGATGGAAGGGCTCTACCTGCCGCTGTCGACCCTGCGGGCCTTCTACGCCGGCAACGAGGCCCCGCTCTCGTTCCTGGCGGTCAAGACGAACAACCCGGATCGCCTTTCCGACCTGAAGGCGGAGACCCTGGCCAAGCTCGCCATCGCCCATCGCGGGGCCAACGACTTCCGGGTGGAAAACATCGCCCAGGAGATGCTCAAGGTCCGGAAGGACATCAAGACCGTCCTCACCAACTGGCGCATCGTCCTCGGGACGATCGCCGGCATCTCGCTTCTGGTCGGCGGGATCGGATTGATGTCGGTCATGCTGATCGCCATCGGGGAAAGGCTCTACGAGATCGGGCTGCGCAAGGCTATTGGCGCCACGCACGCGCAGGTCTTCCTGCAGTTCCTGGTGGAGTCGGCGGTGCTGTCGCTGTTGGGAGGGATCCTCGGCGTCGGCGCCGGCATCGGCATCACCAAGGCGGTGTCGAGCTTCTTCAGCGGCGGGCTGCCGATCCATCTCATGGGGGTCCTGTTCTCCCTCGGCGTCTCGCTGGCCCTCGGCGTCCTGTACGGCATCTATCCGGCCCTGAAGGCCTCCCGCATGGAGCCGGTCGAAGCGCTGCGCGCCGCCACCTAGCGATCGCTGGTTCAGCCGGCGGTCGGTTCGGCGGCCGGCACGGAGGCCGCCAGACGCGCGGCGTGCCCGTGGCGGGCGACCACGTAATAGAGGACCGGCACGGCGACGCGGCTGAGGAGTGTTGCGGCAACCTCACCCATCATCAGCGACAGGGCCAGTCCCTGGAAAATCGGGTCGAACAGGATCACGAACGAGCCGACGACGACCGCCGCCGCGGTCAGCAGCATCGGCCGGAATCGAATCGCTCCGGCGTCGACGACGGCGTCCTCCAGCCGGCTCCCCTGCCGCAGGCGCTGCTCGATGAAGTCGACCAGGATGATCGAGTTGCGCACCATGATCCCGGCCCCGGCGATGAAGCCGATCATGGAGGTGGCGGTGAAGAACGCCCCGAACAGCCAGTGCCCCGGCAGGATGCCGATGAGCGAAAGCGGGATCGGCACCATGATGACCAGCGGGACGACGAATGACTCGAACCACCCGACGACCAGCATGTAGATAAGGATGAGGACCAGGGCGAAGGCGATGCCGAGGTCGCGGAACACCTCGTAGGTGATGTGCCATTCCCCGTCCCACTTCATCGCCAGGCGGTCGGTGCTCTCCGGCAGGCGCGTCGAGTAACGCTCGATGGCATACCCCTCCGTGGTCTTCAGATCGGCGATCCGCCGGTCCAGTGAGGCGATGGCGTACACCGGGCTCTCAACCGCTCCCGCCAGATCGGCCAGGACGTAGACCACCCGCTTGAGGTTCTTGTGCATGATGACCGGAGCCTCGGTCCGCGGTTCGACCCGCACCAGGTCCCCCAGACCGATCATCGCGCCGCTCGCGGAGGCGAGGCGCAGCTCCAGCGTCGGGTCCAGGTCGCTCCGCAGGGCCGGCGGGAAGCCGATACGGATCGGCACCGGCTCGCGCTCGCGCGGCGCGTGCAGCAACCCGGCGTCAATCCCGGCGACCGCCACCTCCACCGCCTGGACGACCTGCGCCGGGGGAACACCTTGCAATGACGCCTTCTCGCGGTCGACCGCGAGGAAACGCTTCGCCTGCGGGAAGGTGATCGAGGTGTCGATATCGACGACCCCCGGCGAGTCGGCGAAGAGCCGTTCGATCTCCCGCGCCAGGCCGATCTGCCGCTCGTGGTCGGGGCCGTAGATCTCCGCCACCAGAGTCGACAGGACCGGCGGCCCGGGCGGGATCTCGATCACCTTGGCGCGCGCTCCGAATCGTCCGGCGATTGCCTTGACCGCCGGGCGGATCCGCCGGGCGATGTCGTGCGATTGCCCGGAGCGCTCGGCCTTGCCGACCAGGTTCACCTGAATGTCGGCGCCGTTCGGGTCGCGCCTCAGGAAATAGTGACGCACCAGGCCGTTGAAGTTCACCGGGGCGGCGGTGCCCGCGTAGATCTCGTAGTCGGTTATCTCGGACACGGTCTCGAGGTACCGCCCCACCTCCTGCGCCGTCCGCAGGCTCACCTCGACCGGCGTCCCTTCGTCGAGGTCCAGCAGGATCTGGAATTCGCTCTTGTTGTCGAACGGCAGCATCTTGACCTTGACCGCGCCGAAATAAACGAACGCCGCGGCCCCGGCGAGCATCGCCAGCACGACGAGGAAGAATCCCAGCCGGCGCAGCGGCCTGTCGATGAGCCCGCGCATCTGCGATCGGTAGAGGCGGTCGAGCCGCCCTTCCTTCCCCTCCGAAGCGCCGGCGTGCCCGGGCCCGCTCTTCATCAGCCGCACCGCCGCCCACGGCGACACGACGAAGGCGACCACGAGGCTGAACAGCATGGCCATCGAGGCGCCGACCGGGATCGGGCGCATGTACGGCCCCATCAGACCGCGCACGAACGCCATCGGCAGGATGGCGGCGATGACCGTGAAGGTGGCCAGAATGGTCGGGTTCCCGACCTCGTCGACCGCGTCGACGGCCAGCTGGTGGAGCGACCGGCCGTCCTTCATCATTTTGTGCCGGTGGATGTTCTCGACCACGACGATGGCATCGTCCACCAGGATTCCGATCGAGAAGATCAGCGCGAACAGCGTCACCCGGTTCAGCGTGTAGCCGAGCAGGAAATAGATGAACAGCGTCAACGCCAGGGTGACCGGCACCGCGACGCCGACGACGAGCGAGGACCTCCACCCCATCGCGAGCGCAATCAGCGCGACGACCGACAGCGTGGCGATCAGCAGGTGCTCGATCAGCTCGTTCGACTTGTGCCCCGCCGTCTCACCGTAGTTTCGCGTGACCGTCACGACGACATCGGACGGGACCAGCGTCCCCTTCAGCCCGTCAACCAGCGCGAGCGCCCGCTCCGCCAGGGCGGTGGCGTTGGCTCCCGCGCGCTTCGCCAGGCTAATCGTCACGGCCGGCTGGAGGCCACCGGACGGGCCAGGCGCCGCCGGCCCGCTACCGAAGAATACGTAGTGACGCGGCTCCTCGGGGCCGTCGACGACCTCTGCGACGTCGCCGAGGTAGACCGGTCGGCCGGCCCGCACCCCGACGACCACCCCCTCCAGGTCGCGAGCTTCGCCGAGGAACGGTCCCGCCTCGACCAGGACCTCCTTGTTCTCCCCGGCCACCGTCCCGGCCGACGCCTGCGCCGAGGAAGCGCGCACCGCCGGCATCAGGTCGAGGATCGACACGCCGCGCCCGGCGAGCCGCGCCGGATCCGGAAGGATGCGCACCTCTCGTCGTTCGCCGCCGATCACCTCGAGCTTCGCGACCTCGGGGATCGTCTCGAGCGCGCGCCCCACCTCATTCGCCAGCCGTCGCAGCGCGAAGCCGTCCAGCCGGTCGCTGTGGAGCGTGAGCGCCAGGAACGGCACGTCGTCGATGGTGCGCAGCTGCACGAGCGGGGGCGTCGCCCCTTCCGGGCGCTCCGGAGCGTGCGCCGCCAGCTGGTCATACACCTTGACCAGGCTCTCCTCGAGAGGCTCGTTGACCCGGAAACGCACGGTGATCAGCGCCCCGCCGGCGCGCGACGCGCTGTAGATGTACTCGACGCCGTGGATGCCCCACAGGAGCTTCTCGAGCGGGGTGGTGATCCGCTCTTCCACCTCGCGCGCCGCCGCGCCAGGCAAGCCGACGGTCACGTCGACCATCGGGACGACGATCTGCGGCTCTTCCTCGCGTGGCGTCAGGAAGACCGCGAGCAGCCCGAGGAGGATCGAGCCGATCACCGCGAGGGGCGTCAGGCGCGAGCGCAGGAAGGTGCCGGCGAGCCGACCGGCGACGCCGATCATGGCACCGGCGCCTCGACGCGGACCGGGGTCCCGTCCTTGAGCGCCGGAGGATGCACGATCACTTCTTCGCCCGGGACCAGGCCGGCGCGGGCCAGGACCGACTCGCCCACTTTCTCTCCAGGGCTGATCCAGCGCAGCCGGGCGTGGCCGTCCTCGACGACGTAGACTCCGGTCAAGGCACCGCGCTCGAAGATCGCCGCCGACGGGACGAACGCCTGCGGCTCTTCTTCGCCGCGCGGCAGCCGCAGGCGCGCGAAGGATCCGGCGCTCGCCCTGGTGTCCTGCGGCAAGTCGCTCTTGATGAGGAAGCGGCGCGAGCCGGGGTCGCCCGCCGGTCCCAGCACCGAGACCCGCGTCGTCACGGTCGCGCCGTCCTCGAGAATCGCCACGAGGTCGTCGCCGACCTTGAGCCGATCGGCCTGGGCTTTCGACAGGCTGGCGGAGACGCGCAGCCGGCCGACCCCCTGCAGGGCGAGGAGCGTTTCACCCGGGATCGCCAGATCCCCGACGCGCACCCGCTTGTCGGTGATCAACCCGTCGAACGGAGCGCGCAGATCGACATACTCGATTTGCGACCTCGCCGCGTCCCGCTCCGCCGCCGCCGCCGCGTCGGCCGCCTCGGCCGCATCCAGCTCCTGCCGGGTCGCGGCCCCCGTGGCCAGCAAGGTCCGCAACCGGTCGCGCTGGGCGCGCGCCGCATGGAGCCCGGCCTCCGTCGCTTCCGCGCGCGCCCGCAGGTCGCGCCCGTCCAGCCGCACCAGAAGCTCTCCGGCGCGCACGAACGCCCCTTCCTCGACCTTCACCTCCTCGATCACGGCCGAGAAACGGCTGGCCAGAGCGGCCGCCTGCACCGCCTCCACCGTGCCCGGCACCTCGACC
>JAYUCR010000468.1:0-2981 GCA_043740165.1 Acidobacteriota bacterium
TCGTGAAGCTGACCAGCGGCGATCCGACCTGGTGGAACCTTCGCGCCCTCGACGTGCACTACCAGACCCAGCCGATCCCGACCTGGACCGCCTGGTACGTGCACCAGATGCCGGGATGGTTCCAATCCTGCTGCGTCGCCATCATGTTCTTCATCGAGCTGGTGGTGCCGTTCTTCATCTTCGCGCCGCCCCGGCTGCGCCGGATCGCCGCCGCGATCCTGATCGGCTTCCAGGTGATCATCGCCGCCACCGGCAACTACGCCTTCTTCAATCTCCTGACCATCGCGCTCTGCCTGCCGCTTCTCGACGACGCCGCCTGGCCGCGCCTCCTGAGATCGCGCCTCCCCGTCCCCGCCGCGCCGCCCGTCACCTCATCGGTTGCCGCATCGGCCGCTCTTCCGGTCTTGGTACTGAACCCGGCGCCGTCGCGTCGGCGGGACCGGGTGGTTCTCTGGGCCGCGGCGCCGTGTGCCGCGCTCCTGGTGATCCTGTCCACCGCCGACATGACGGCGCGCTTCCGCTGGCAGCTCCCGTGGCCGCGCCCGCTGCTCCTCATCGCCGATGCGATCAGCCCCTTCCGGATCGTCAACGCCTACGGCCTGTTCGCGATGATGACCACGCAGCGCCTGGAGATCGTGGTGGAGGGAAGCCGGGACGGCGTGAGCTGGCTGCCGTACGAGTTCAAGTGGAAGCCGGGCGACCGCGACCGCCGCCCGGTGTTCGTCGCACCGCACCAGCCGCGCCTCGACTGGCAGATGTGGTTCGCGGCCCTCGGCAGCTACCGCACCCAGCCCTGGTTCCAGAATTTCCTCTTCCGGCTGCTGCAGGGCGCGCCCGAGGTCACGGCCCTCCTGGCGCGCAACCCGTTTCCCGATGCCCCGCCGCGCTACATCCGCTCGACGGCGTACGACTACCGCTTCACCGACATGCGCATGCGCCGCGCCACCGGTGCCTGGTGGCAACGCACGGAAACCGGACCCTACAGCCCGCCGCAGTCGTTGCCGGAACAACGACCCTGAGCCTGGGAGCCTGAAGCCTACTTGGCCGGGAGCGTGTCGGTCGCCGGCGGCTCCGCGGCGAGCGAGCGGGCGACCGACTCGACCTTGGCGAAGAAGCGCAGGAAGTTCTCCCCCAGGACGCCGCGGATCTCGTCCGGGGTGTGGCCGCGGCGCAGCAGCTCCTCGGTGATCTTCGGGAGCATCGAGACGTCGTCGAGCCCCTCGGGCGGATCCTCGATGCCGTCGAAATCGGTGCCGAGACCCGCCGCCCCGGCCCCGCCGATCTTCATGACGTGCTCGAGGTGATCGACGACGCGCGTCCATGGGGCGCGGTGCTTGGGGAGGGAGAACAGCAGCTTCCGGACCGCCTCCATCCGCTTTTCCGGATCGGCGGCCAGCTCCTCCTTGATTCGGTCGTACTCCGGCCGGACCGAGGCGGCGTCGGCATGATAGGCGTCGATCGCCGCCTGGTCGATGAAATACGATCCGATGTTGATCATCACGACGCCGCCGCCGGCGGCGATCCGTTTGATTTGGTCGTCGGTCAGATTGCGCGGCATGTTCGCGAGCGCCCGGCAGGAGGAGTGCGACGCGAAGAGCGGCGCCCGCGAGGCGGCGAGCGCGTCGTCGATCGTGTCGTCGGAGACGTGCGACACGTCGACCATCATCCCGATCCGGTTCATCTCCCGCACCACGGCCCTGCCGAAGTCGCTCAACCCGCCGTGCACGCGCGATGCGGCAGGGTCGAAGTCCGGCAGGTAGAACGGCCCGGACGAGTCGGCCCAGTGGTTGGTGTTGGTGTGGGTGAGCGTCATGTAGCGCACGCCGAGGCGATGAAACTCCCGCAGGGCGCCGAGCGAATCCTCGATGGCGTGCCCCCCTTCGATCCCCATCAGGACCGCAATCTTCCCGTCCTGCTTGGCGCGCCGGATCTCCGCCACCGACGCGGCGTGCACCAGATCGGCCGGGTGGGCGGCGACCACCCGATCGACGAGGTCGATCAGATCGAGCGCGCGGTGCTCAGCCCCGCCGGTCTCGGCCAGCGGTCCCGGCACATAGATGGCGAAGAAGGGTGCGGTCAGTCCTCCTTCGCGGGCGCGCGGGATGTCGACATGCTTCGTGGCGCCCCGCACGCCGATGTCGGCCCACTTCACCAGCAGGGCGTCGGGGGCGTCGACGTGCGTGTCGACGACGATGGCCGCCTGGTGGATGCGGCGGGCGCGAGTGGCGAGGTCCTCGGTGGCGTTGACTGTCGCTCCGTCCCCGATTATGGACGTCAGGGCGAAGGCGAACAGCATCAGGCTGGCGACTCTCCCCGTGAGCCGCGACCCCGCATTACACGTCTCACTCTTCATGAATTTACCCTCCGGGAGCGACGGACGACCGAGGTATTGGCGGAGGGGGTGGGATTCGAACCCACGGACACTTGCGCGTCAGCGGTTTTCAAGACCGCCGCCTTCAACCGCTCGGCCACCCCTCCACTGGTGGCATTATAGCGACGCATGGCCCAGCCCATCGATCTCATCGGCCTGCTCGTCGTCCTGATGGCGGTGGCGTGCGCCGTCCTCCTGATCACGTCGCGGCTGCGGCTGCCGGCCGTCGTCGGGTATCTCGTGTCGGGCGTGCTCCTGGGGCCGAACGTCCTCGGTCGGCTCACAGCCGGCGACACCATCTCGTCGCTGGCCGAGCTGGGCGTCCTCCTGCTGATGTTCACCATCGGGCTGGAGTTCGACACCCGCTACTTCGTCCGCATCCGCCGCGTCGCGGTGGGGGGCGGGCTCCTCGGAATCGTGCTCACTATGGTCGCGACGCTCGGGCCGGCGGCTCTTCTGGGCTGGTCGTTCCGCACCTCGATGTTCATCGGCTGCATCGTCGCGCTCAGCAGCACCGCGGTGGTGCTCAAGAGCCTCATGGACCAGGGGCAGCTCGACGCGCTGCCGGGACGGCTGAGCCTCGGGATCCTGATCTTCCAGGACCTGAGTG
>JAYUCR010000469.1:0-2976 GCA_043740165.1 Acidobacteriota bacterium
ATCGTCAGGAACGGCGAGAGGAAGGTCTTCATGACCATCCCCTCGTAAAAGATGAAGGGGGCGTACAGCGCCAGCAGGAACGCGGCGAGCAGACCGTGCCTCGGGCCGAAGTAGCGCCGCCCGGCGATGTATGTCAGGAAGGTGGTGCCGACCCCGACGATCGACTGCGCCACCAGGATCGGCGTCAGGCCGGTGCCGAAGATTCTGATGAACGCGGCCAGGAGGTAGGCGTACAGCGGGCTCTGGACGAACGGCTCATGGCCGATGAGCTGCCCGGCGGCGATCTCCTTCGCCCAGTTGAAGTAGAAGCCGGGGTCGAGCTCCTGCGGGAGGAGCAGGCTCGACCCCTTCACCTGGAAGACGTAGGCGAGCCGCAGCGCGAGCGCCAGCACCAGGACCGCCTCGATCCAGATCCACTTCGGCAGACGTCGCAGTCCTGGAAGTCCCGGCAAGAAGTCACCCGCTCGAAAAGCGGGCGATTATAGCAGGAGGTTGGTGCGCCTCAGGCCTGTTCGTCGCGGATCTGATTGAGGCGCTCGAGGAATTCCGGCTCGACCAGGACCTCGCGCGGCTTGCTGCCGTCGGCGGGGCCGACGATCCCTTCCTGCTCCATCATGTCGACCAGCCGCGCGGCGCGGGCGTAGCCGAGCTTGAGGCGGCGCTGGATGTGCGACACCGAGATCTGCCCCGCCTGGACGGCGATGCGGACCGCCTGGTCGTAGGCCGGGTCGACGTCCGAGGCGCCGGCGACCCCGGAGCCTCCCGCCTGCTCCCCGTCCTCCTTGGTGACCGACTCGTCGTACTGCGGCTTGGCCTGCTTCTTCAGGAAGTTGACGATGCGCGTCGCCTCGATCTCGGTCACCAGCGGACCGTGGAGGCGGACCACACGGGCCGATCCGGGGGGGATGAACAGCATGTCGCCGTGCCCCAGAAGGTGCTCGGCGCCGTTGGCGTCCAGGATGGTGCGCGAGTCGACCTTGGACGAGACGCGCATGGCGATCCGGCAGGGGAAGTTGGCCTTGATGACGCCGGTGATGATGTCGACCGAGGGCCGCTGCGTCGACAGGATCAGGTGAATGCCGACGGCGCGCGCCATCTGGGCGAGGCGGGTGATCGCCTCCTCCACCTCGCGTCCGGTGGTCATCATCAGATCGGCCAGCTCGTCGATCAGGATGACGACGTAGGGCAGGATGGCGGGCCGCTCGCCCGGCAGCACCACGTGCCGCCTGGAGGCCGGCGCTGTTTCCGAGGGGTCGCCGGTCGGATCGTCGGCGGCCGCGGCGTCGCTCCCGCCGGGCGGCGCGCCGGCGTCGGCTCCGGCCGTCGCCGACTGCTCGTCGCGGGCGGCGGTGTTTCCCATCTCGCGGCGCATGACGGTGTTGAACTGATCGATGCTGCGCACCCCCACCTCGGCCAGCTGCTTGTAACGCCGCTCCATCTCCATCACCGCCCAGCGCAGGGCGTTGCCGGCCTTTTTCGTGTCGGTGACCAGCGGGGTCAGGAGGTGCGGGATGTTCTCGTACACCCCGAGCTCGAGGCGCTTCGGATCGATCATGATGAACTTCACCTCGTCCGGGCTGGCCTTGTAGAGGATCGAGGTGAGGAGCGTATTGAGGCAGACGCTCTTGCCGGAGCCGGTCGAGCCGGCGACCAGGAGATGCGGCATCTTGGCCAGGTCGGCGTAGTACGGCTCGCCGTTGATCTCCTTCCCGAGGGCGAGGGTCAGGGAGGCCGGGGCGCGCTGGAACCGCTCGCTGCTCAAGAGCTCCCGCAGGGAGATGGTCTCGCGCGTCCGGTTCGGCACCTCGATTCCGACGGTCGATTTCCCGGAGATGCGATCGATCCGGATCGACTCCGCCTTGATCGCGAGGCACAGATCGTCGGCGAGGCCGACGACGCGGCTGTACTTGATCCCGGCGTCCGGCTTGAACTCGAAGACGGTCACGACAGGCCCGGGCTGGATCGCGATCACCTGCCCGTTGACGTCGAACTCGCGGCACTTCTCGGTGATCAGGCGGGCGGTTTCGACCAGCTCCTTCTCGTCGATCTGCCCCACATGCTCCGGCTGGTTCAGGAGCGACAGCGGGGGAGGGGAGTAGCGCGGCAGCGCTTCGACGAAGTCGAATTGCGGCTGCGCGGCCGCCAGCCTGGCCGCCTCCTTGGGATCCATCGGAGGCTGCGGGGTGGTGCGCGCGCCGCGGCGCGCGGCGCGCTGCGGCTCGGGGGCCGTCTTCACCTCGGGCGGCGGCAGGGTCTCGGAGAGCAGCGGGATCGGCGCCGCGGCCCGCGGCTCCACCATCGTCTCCGTCTCCCGGCCGGCCACGGCGGCGCGCTCCTGCCGGTCGCGGTGCCGCTGGGTCACCGCGGCGCGCTGCAGCTCGCGGCGGCGCGCCTCACGCCAGCGCACCCAGCTCAGGTACCCCACCTGGACCATCCGGGCGAGGCGCGCCGTCAGGGCGCGCACCCCGTCGACGAAGGTCGAGCGCCCGAGGATCAGCATCCCGGTCCCGGCCAGGGCGAGGGCCACCACCAGCCCGCCCCAGCGGTTGAAGGTTCCCGCCAGGCCGCGCGCCAGGACGTAGCCGACCCAGCCGCCGGCGCGGTGCGCCGGCACCGGGCCGCGCTCCGCCAGCGTCAGGTCGAGGCTGGCGGTGAGGGCGAGGAGGACCAGCAGAGCCCCGGCCCCCCCGGTCAGGATGCGCGACGGCCGGCGCCAGAAGACCCGCCACCCGAGAAAGAGCATCAGCAGAGGAGCGGTCCAGGCGGCATAGCCGAACGACTGGTAGAGGCTTTCGGAGAGGAGCGATCCGAAGATGCCGGCGATGTTTCCGACCGGATCGCCGCTCCACTGCCCGAGCGGCCACGGCACCGGATCGGACTGGCGGTGCGACGCCAGGCTCAGCACGAGCAGCACCGCGAACGCCATCAGGACGATCGCGAGCCCTTCCGCCAGGATGCTCCGGGACGCCGGGGAGT
>JAYUCR010000470.1:0-2973 GCA_043740165.1 Acidobacteriota bacterium
AATGCCCGTACGTGAAGGGCACCAGGCGGGGCAACGTAAACTCTGAGGTGTGGCGGGTTGCGCGCCCGGGGCGCGCCGGGGCGAGGCGAGCAACCGGCATCCGTTCGGTTTCACAGACCGTGACGCCGGGAACGGTCACCGCGAGCATGCGGACACCGGGCGGTGCTACCCGGGCCCGATCAACATCGCTGTGGCGGCGAATCTCGGCCAACCCTTCGTGCGAGGATCGCGTGACAGTACCGTTGGCAACTCCGCCTCCCACATGTCTCCGTGCGCCGGTCAAGAGCGGTGAGGTGTTGCGAATGGAAGTTTCGTACGGTCCGGGGCGCAGCGCCTGTGAGCCGCGCCATGCGGTTGGCCGGGCTGTCTGTTTCCAGCGCGAGCGAACCGAAGCGGAGCCCCGCACCCGCCCGCCTCGCTGCCGAAGCCACGGACGACGTTGACACCCCTCCGGCCGTTCCGTATAGTCGCCAGGATTTCGCCCGGCCAATCAATCACATCAGAGGCATCGGATCATGCGTATTGCCGCGCTGTTCCGCACCAAGGGCGTCGATCAGATCACCCGCGAGGCGGAAGCCCGGGAGCACACCCTCAGCCGTACCCTGACCGGCCTCGATCTCACCATGCTCGGCATCGGGGCCGTGATCGGCACAGGGATCTTCGCCGCCATCGGCACCGCGACAGCCGGCAACGCCGATCGCCCGCCGGCCGGCCCGGCCATCATCGTGTCGTTCCTGATCACGGCGGTCGCCTGCGTCTTCTCGGCCCTGTGCTACGCCGAGTTTGCCTCGATGATCCCGATCGCCGGCAGCGCCTACACCTATGCCTACGCCACCCTCGGCGAGATGATCGCCTGGATCATCGGCTGGGACCTGATCATCGAATACGCCGTCGGCAACATCGCGGTGGCGATCTCCTGGGCGTCGTACTTCAACGACGTTCTGAAGCACGCCTTCGGGATCACCATCCCGCCCTGGCTGGTGACCGATCTGCGCACCGCCCTGCGCAGCGCCGACGTGGTCTCCGGCGCCCCGCATCTTTTCGGCATGCCGATCATCATGAACCTGCCGGCGGTGATCATCGTGGCGCTGGTCACCTGGGTGCTGGTGATCGGCGTCAAAGAGAGCGCCATCGTCAACAACATCATGGTCGGCATCAAGCTGCTGATCCTGCTGCTGTTCGTCGTGGTCGGATTCAACTACGTGCGGCCGGAGCACTTCACGCCGTTCATGCCGGGCGGCTGGGCGGGGGTGCAGGCCGGGGCGGCCATCATCTTTTTCTCATTCATCGGCTTCGACGCCGTCTCGACGGCGGCGGAGGAGACCCGCAATCCGAAGCGCGATATCCCGATCGGAATTTTCGGGTCGCTGTTCATCTGCACCCTGATCTACGTCTGCGTGGCGACCGTGCTGGTTGGGATCATCCCGTACTCCGAGCTCGGGATCGCCGACCCGCTGGCGAAGGCGCTGTCGTTCATCGGCAAGGACTGGGCGGCCGGGGTCGTGTCATTCGGCGCGGTGGTGGCGATGACCGCCGTCCTGCTGGTCTTCCAGCTCGGCCAGCCGCGCATCTTCTTCTCCATGTCGCGCGACGGCCTGCTTCCGAAAATTTTCTCCCGGGTCCATGCGCGCTACCGCACGCCCCACGTCACGACGATCTGGACCGGCATCTTCGTGGCGTTCTTCGCGGCGTTCGCCTCGATCGACGAGATCATCGAGCTGACCAACATCGGCACGCTGTTCGCCTTCGTCCTGGTCTGCCTGGGGGTGATGGTGCTGCGGGTCACCAACCCCGATCGCCCGCGGCCGTTCCGCATGCCGTGGCTGCCGCTCCTGCCGGTCTGGGGCCTCGTGCTCTGGTTCCTGCCGGGGCCCCTGGTGCAGGCCACGGACTGGGGAACCCGGATCGAATATGTCGTGGTGCTGCTGATCGCGGTGCTCGGAGCGGCGTTTTCGGTGGTCGGGATCTGGGCCCTCCTGAACCGCCGGCGCGTCCCGGATCTCGTGCGCACCGAGTTCTGCCTCGCCGGCATCGCCTCCTGCGTCTACCTCATGCGCGGCCTGCCGTCGGTCACCTGGTGGCGTTTCATCGGCTGGCTGGCGCTCGGACTGTTCATCTACTCGCTGTACGGCGCACGCCACAGCAAGCTCGTGACGCGCACCATTCCGTTCCCCGAGCCGCTGCGGATCTGGGCTCCTGCGGCGATGGCCTTTGCCGTCGTGGCGTGGTGGTTCCTGCCGCACCCGATGAGCCTGATAGCGCCGATCGTGATCCTGGTCGGTTTCTCGCTTTTCGCCCTGACGTTGAACGACCGCAAGGTAGTCTGAGCCGGCCGGTTCAGCGCAGGGAGCTCGCGTCGATATCGGCGCCTGCGATCATCAGCGCGCACCGATCGACCGTCAGGTAGGCGCGCGCGGCGCGCAGGACCGCGTCGCGCGACACCTTGGCGATGAGGGCCGGGACCCGATCGGGGAAGTCGTACCCCAGCCCCTGGAACTCACAGTCGGCCAGCAGCGCCGCGGCCCCCGCGTTGGTTTCGAACCGGCGCGGGATCGCCGACGCCAGGGCCTGCCGGGAGTCCTGCAACTCGGCCGGACGGGGCCCGCGACGGCGGAAGGTCTCGACCGTGCGACGCATCAGGTCGACCGCCTTACTCACGCTCTGCGGCGCCACACCGGCCCGCACCACCAGCGGCCCCCGCAGCAGGCCGGCCCAGAGATAAGAGTGCGCGTAGTAGGCCAGCCCGGCCCGCTCGCGGATCGCCTCCCCGAGCCTGCCTCCCATGCCGAAATCACCCAGGACGCTGTTCATCACCAGCGCCGCCTGGAAATCGGGGCCGCGACGGTCGACCAGAGGCGCGAACCCGAGCGCCACGTCGGCCTGCGTCTTTCCCGGAATCGGGCGGACCATCACCTGGACATCGGCGGGCGCCGGCGCTTCCGTGAAGGGAGCGGCGGCGGGCCGGGCCGGGGT
>JAYUCR010000471.1:0-2963 GCA_043740165.1 Acidobacteriota bacterium
GCGGCGGGCAGATCCTGCTCGAGAATCTCGAGCGTCGCCTCATTTGCGACCTGAAGCACCGCGCCGCGCGTCACGCCCGGCAGAGCGCCGCCTTCGGAAGCGGGGGTCAGAAGACGACCTCCGCGGACCAGGAACAGGTTGCTGGCGGTTCCTTCGGTCAGGCAGCCACCCGCGTCGAGCAACACCGATTCGAAGGCCGCGGCGTCGTGCGCCTCACGCCGTGCCAGCACCGAGGCGATCCGGCTGATCGACTTGATCGCCGGGTCGAGCGCGCCGGCGGGAATCGCCGGCCTCGAGGAGAGGATGATCGACACTCCCTCCTCGAAGAGCCGGGCTTCGATTCCCGCGAACGGGGCGGCGGAGAGCACCACCGTGGGCGGACCGTCCACCCCCACATAGTCTCCCGGCCGGCCCCGCCCCCGGGTCAACGTGAGCCGGATGCGGGCGTCCCGCAACCCGTTGGCGTCCAGAACCTCGGCAACGGCGCGCGACAGATCCCGGGCCGTGGGCCTCTCGCGCAGCCCGACGAGATCGGCCGAGTGCGCCAGGCGATCCAGGTGGCGCGACAACCGGAATACCCGGCCGCCGTAGGCGCGCATCGACTCGAACACGCCGTCGCCGAACAGAAAGCCGCGATCGAAGACCGAGACGACCGCATCGCGTTCGTCCACCAGCCTGCCGTTGAGATGGATGCGCACGGGGTGCATGCCAGCGCCGCGCGAAGAGGCGGCGCGAAGAGGGGATCAGCCCCCGAGGCCCGCCTGCTGGAGAGAGTCCCGGTTCTGGCCGGTCGGTGACGCTTGCGGAAAACCCTGGATCGGCGGCGGGCCGACCGCGTTGTAGAGCGTGTCGCGCTCGACGGGCACCCGTCCGGCCTCCTCGATGAGGGTGACCAGGCGCTGTCGCGCCACCTTCTGCGGCGACACCGCCCCCGCCTGGTGAAAGATCTCCTCGGTGACCACGGTGCCATCGAGGTCGTCGGCGCCGAAGTGCAGCCCCGCCTGCGCAACCCGCGGCGTCAACATGATCCAGTAGGCCTTGATGTGAGGGAAATTGTCGAGCACCAGGCGGCCCACGGCGAGCTGGCGCAGATCCTCGGCGGCCGACGGCTTGTGGAGGTGCGCCAGGCGCGTGTTCTCCGGGTGGAACGAAAGCGGGATGAACGCCATGAAGCCGTGCGTCTCGTCCTGCGCCTCGCGCAGCAGCAGCATGTGGTCGAGGCGCTCCTCGATGCTCTCCACGTGTCCATAGAGCATCGTGGCATTGCTCTTGAGGCCGAGCCGGTGGGCGGTCTTGGCGATCTCCATCCAGGCGCGGTGGTCGATCTTGCCCTTGAACAGCACCTGGTGCGCGTGATCGGTCAGGATCTCGGCTCCGCCTCCCGGCAGGGAGCCGAGCCCGGCTTCCTTGAGCCGCGTCAGGATCGTCTCGGCCGTCATCTCGAAGGTCTCCGCCATCGCCGCGATCTCCACCATGGTGAAGGCCTTGACGTGCACCTCGGGACGCACCCGTTTCATGGCCCGGATCACGTCGAGGTAGTACTCGAACGGCAGCTCGGGGTTGACGCCACCCACCATGTGGATTTCCCGGATCGGCTCCTCCATCGTCTGGCGCATGCGCCGCTCGACATCTTCGGGGGAGAGGACGTAGGCATCCTTCTGCTTCGCGGTGCGGTAGAACGCGCAGAACTTGCAGCCCGCGACGCAGATATTGGTGTGGTTGATGTGCTGGTTGACGATGTAATAGGCGGCGTCGCCATGACGCGACTCGCGGACATGATTGGCGAGCGTCCCGACCGCCAGCAGATCCGGGTGCCGATAGAGGCGGAGGCCATCCTCGCGATCGAGGCGCTCCCCGGCCAGGACCTTTTCCCGGATGTCGGACAGCCCGGCTTCGTCCAGGTAGCGGCTTTGAAAGGGAGTCACCGTCGACCTCTCAGACCGGAACCGTCTTGCGGTATTCGGGAGAGCCGACCCGCACCGGCCGCGCCTTCGTCTCCACCTGAGGCAGGTGCAGGGTCTCGCCGATCCGCTCCCGGGTGTTCTCGAGCGCCATGGAACAGAGGGTGCCGCACATGGTGCACACCGCCTTGTCGTAGTCCTCGCTCAGCAGGCGGAACTCGCGGGCCTTCTCCGGGTCGAGCGCCAGTCGGTACTGTCCCTCCCAGTCCAGCTTCTTCCGGTACACCGACATCTGGTGATCGCGCTCCCTCGCCCCGCGCACGTTCTTGGCCAGATCGCCCGAGTGGGCGGCAATCTTGGTCGCAATCACCCCATCGCGCACATCCTGCACGGTCGGAAGGCGGAGATGCTCCGCCGGCGTCAGGTAACACAGGACGTCGGCGCCGGCCGCGGCGGCCAGCGCGCCGCCGATGGCCCCGGTGATGTGATCGTACCCGGCGCCGATATCGGTGGTGAGTGGGCCCAGGACGTAGAACGGAGCTCCGTGGCAGACGCGCTTCTGCAACCGGACGTTCATCTCGATCTGGTCGATCGGCACGTGCCCTGGACCCTCGACCATCACCTGCACCCCGCGAACGTGCGCCCGGCGCGTCAGCTCGCCCAGAGTCAAAAGCTCGGTGATCTGGGCCGAATCGGTCGCATCGGCGGTGGCGCCCGGACGGATGCCGTCGCCCAGGGACAGCGTCATGTCGTGCTCGAAAGCGATGTCCAGCAGCCGATCGTACTGGGTCAGGAGCGGGTTCTCCTCGCCGGTGCGCGCCATCCAGGAGGCCAGCATCGAGCCGCCGCGCGACACGATGCCGGACACGCGCCCGTCCGCATCGAGCCGCCGCACCGCCTCGCGGGAGACGCCGCAATGAACGGTCACGAAATCCACGCCGTCCCGGGCATGCTGCTCGATGACCTGGAACAGAGCGTCCGCCGACAGGTCGAACACGGAGCCGCGATCGGCGACCGCCTGATAGATCGGCACGGTCCCCAGGATCACCGGGCAGCGGGCGA
>JAYUCR010000472.1:0-2959 GCA_043740165.1 Acidobacteriota bacterium
TTGTCGTCGGAGTACATGTAGTGCAGCCCGTAGCGCAGATCGCGCGCGACGTTTCCGACGATGGTGCCGCCCGACGACGACTGGACGTACAGTCCGTCGCGCACGTCGCTGATGTCGTTGCGCTCCAGCCGGAAGCCCTTGGTGTTCCAGACGTGGATGCCGGATCCCTTCTCTCCCGGCTGCCGGCCCGGAATGCCGCGCACCTGGCAGCCGACGACGGCGGCGCCGTCCGCCTGGCGCAGGTAGATCCCGAAGATCGAGTTGAAGATCCGGCAGCCGCGCACCGTCGTGCGTGCGCCGGAGATGTGAATGCCCGAGGTGTCGCGTCCGAGATCGCCGCCCCCCTGGCCGTCGATGTCGAACCCCTCGAGGGTGACGTCGGCGGCGCGGATCCGGACGACGCTGCCGCGGCCGGAGCCGATCAGGAGCGGCCGGCCCACGGCGATGAGACGCAGCGGCCGATCGATCAGCAGATCGCCATGGTAGGTTCCCGGCCCGACTTCGATCGTGTCGCCGGGGGCGGCCGCATCGATCCGCGCCTGAAGCGTGGAGACCTCGTCCGCCGCGGGGCGCCCCTCCAGAGTCCCCGGGACGGTCACATGCCCGGCCTCGCCCGCGTCCGCCGGTGGCGCCGCCGGAGCGTCCCCGGTCAGCGCCACCGCCAGAACGAAGAGAGGCAGGATCATCCGGCCCGCTCGATCCGCGGCCGGCTCTGCACCCAGCCCAGCAGCAGCGCACCGAACAGGAGGGCGAAGACTGCCCCCAGGGCATACGACGCGATGCCCGGATAGGAATAGACCTCGAAGTTGGCGATCTTCCGATAGCCGAACATCGGCGGCATGAAGGGTGGAACCTTCACCGCCGCCTCCGGCGAGAGGTTGTGGCCGTAGGAGTACAGCTTGTACCCGAACGACCAGAGCGAAAACAGCGCGAAGTAGCCGTACATCACCACCACGTCGACCAGCATGATCGTCCTGCCGAGCACGGCGGCGCGCAGGCAGAGGATCGCCATGACCCCGACCACGAACGGGATCCACTTGAACTCGGTGAACGCCTCCGTGGTCAGGGCCGGCATGCCGATGTAGTGGTTCAGGACGTTGACCTCCTTGACGTCCTGGCCGAGGTTCCCGCCGTCCAGCTTGTACGAGTAGATCTGCAGCCGCAGGCCATCCGGGTACTGCGGCGCGAACATCGTGAGCTGCCAGAGCGGAAACAGGTAAACCGCGATCAGCAGGATCGCCGCGATCACGACCAGCCCCCGCGGCCACAGGCCCGCTCCCGATTCCAGGAATCGCGTGAATCTGTCGAGCAGCCTGCGCATCGCCGATCCTCCCTTGTCCGCCCCGCCCGCGAGGCCCTGCCTAGTGCCCCTTGACGATCAGGTAGCCCTGCATCTCCTGATGGAGCGCCGAGCAGAAGTTGGTGCAGTAGTAGGGGAAGACCCCCTTCTTGTCGACTTTGAAGGTGACGGTCTTGGTCTCCCCCGGATCCACGACGATGTTGATGTTGTAGTCGAGCAGCCCAAGCCCGTGCAGCTCGTCGGTCGTCTGCTCGATGTTGGTGATGGCGATCTTGACCTCGTCCCCCTGGTTCACCTCGAACGACGTCGGCGTCAGGGTCGAGCGCACCGCCACCATCTTCACCAGGACTTTGTTCCCCTGCCGGGTGACGCCGGCGTCCTTGACGTCCCAGATCGCCAGCGGGTTCTTGTTCTCGTCCTTCGGGTAGACCTCGATCGGGTGGAGCTTGTCGGCCTTGATCATCTGCGCGTAGTGCGGCTCCGGCTCGGTGAAGGCGTCGTAGAGGATCTTCATCTTCTCGTCGCTGATGTCGACGAGCTGCGAGGATTCGGGCTGCGACGGACCGACCGACAGGTGCCGGCCATGCGACAGCTTGTTGAGGCCGACCAGGTACTTGCCGTCCGGGTCGACGGTGTCCCCCTCGGCCGCGGTCAGGTGGCCGATGGAGTACGACATCGGCACCTTGTCGACGACCTCCCAGGTGCCGAGCTTCCACGACGCGATGGCGCTGTCGACGAACAGGGAGGTGTAGGCCATGCCGTTCGGCCCGAACTGCGTGTGCAGCGGGCCGAGGCCGACCGCCACCTCGGCATCCTTGATCGACTCGTACTTCAGGACCGGGATGCCGTCCTCGTCGCCGGTGAAGTCCTTGTTGCGGATCGCCGTCTGGATCTTCTCGAAGTTGAAGGCGGTCGTCACCCCCTGCAGCTTGCCCGACCCGATGATCCACTTGCCGTCGGGCGAGACGTCGACGCCGTGGGGAGACTTACCGCACGGCATGAAGTAGACGACGCCGGGCACCTTCTTCGGATCGAGGACCTTCACGCCCCCGATCAGATCCCCCTTGCCCTCGGCGATCGCCTTCTCCGCCGCCTTCCAGTCGATGGCGGCGATGTAGTCGCGGTCGCGCTGCGTCGAGGTCACCTCGAGGGCGCCGGTGGCGCGCTCCGAGTTGTAGCAGGTCCAGAACATCCAGCCGTCGGAGATCTTCTTGCCGGCGTCGCCCAGGTCGTAGTCGAACGGCGGCATCAGGATCTCCCAGCCCATGGAGATCTCGCCGCTCTTCGGATCGACCTTCATCGCCGCCACGACACCCTTGTACTGTGTGGCGTACTGGTCGATCGGCGCCACCGTCCCCTTCGGGATCGGGATCGAGAAGCGCGACGCCATCATGGTGTATTCGGTGTTGGGGGTGACGAAGGCCGACGCGTGGTTGCCCGACACGTTCGGGACCGGCCCGAAGATCTGCCGGGTCTTGAAGTCACGCAGATCGACGCGCGCCACCCGTCCGTTCATGTCGTTGACGAACAGCCAGCGGCCGTCGTAGTCGCCGCCGGTCTCCGACAGCGAAGGATGGTGCACGTCGCCCCAGGTCAGGCCTCCGAGCATCGCCTTCGTCTCGTCGTCGAATCCGTAGCCGGTGGCCGGGTACGGGGTGT
>JAYUCR010000473.1:0-2955 GCA_043740165.1 Acidobacteriota bacterium
CCCTCTGGCTGCAGCCGCTCGACGGGCCGGCGCGCCGCCTGAACCTCGGCAAGGTGCATCCCTCCTGGTCGTTCTGGCTGGATGTCGCGGTGGCGAAGAACGGCGCCCTCGCCTTCACCGGCAGCGAGCCGCAGCATCCGACCGAGCTCTACTACATGACGTCGGCCGACACGGCGCCGCGGCGCCTGACCTCGTTCAACGACGCGGTGGCGGCGCTCAATCTCGGGCGGGTGGAGACGATCGAGTGGCAGGGGCCGGACAATTTCCCCGAGAACGGGGTGCTCATCTACCCGCCCGGATTCGACGCCGCGAAGAAGTACCCGCTGGTGCTCTACATCCATGGCGGGCCGCAGGCCGCCTCGACCGAGAGCTTCTCGACCTTCGGCCAGCTCCTGGCGGCGCGCGACTACGTGGTCTTCCAGCCCAACTACCGCGGCAGCGACAACCTGGGCAACACCTACCAGCGGGCGATCGTCAACGACGCCGGCGACGGCCCCGGACGCGACGTGATGTCGGGGCTCGAGGCGGTGAAGGGCAAGGGCTTCGTCGACGCGACGCGCATCGGCGTGTCGGGCTGGTCGTACGGCGGCTACATGACCTCGTGGCTGATCGGCCATTACGACGTCTGGAAGACGGCGGTGACCGGCGCTTCGGTCACCGACTGCATCGACCAGTACGCCCTGGCCGATTTCAACGTGCAGGAGCGCTGGGCGTTCGGCGGCTCGCCCTACACCGAGGGGCGCGAAAAGACCTACCGCGAGCAGTCGCCGATCACCTACGCCGCGCGCGTCAAGACGCCGACCCTCATCCTGTCGAACACTGGCGACGCGCGCGTGCCGGTGACGCAGTCGTACCGCCTGTACCACGCTCTCAAGGACAACGGCGTCACCACCCGCTTCATCGCCTGGCCGGTACCGGGGCATTTCCCCGGCGACCCGGTGCGCGCGCGCTCGGTCTACCGCGAGTGGATCGGCTGGCTCGACGCCTATCTGAACCCGCAGGCCGAGGGGGCGCCCAAGACACCTCCGGCCGGCGAGAAGAACCCGAAGCTGCCGGACGAGGTGAAGCCGGCCACCACGGGCGCGTCGCCTCGCTGAGGAGCCTGTCCCGGGAGCCAGTCTGAGGGGGAGCGCGTGCCGGGTTTTTATGCCATCCGCACTTCAGGCATTCACGGCCGCGGTGCGTTCGCGATCCGGCGCATCGCCGCCGGCACCCGGATCGTCGAATACACCGGGGAGCGGATCACGCATGCCGAGGCCGACGCCCGCTACGACGACGCCGCGATGGAGCGTCACCACACCTACCTCATGGTGGTCAACCGGAGGACGGTGATCGACGCGGCGGTCGGCGGCGGGGAAGCGCGCATCATCAACCACTCGTGCGATCCGAACAGCGCCATCGTGGTGTCGCGCGGGCGGGTCTTCATCGACGCCCTGCGCGACATCGAGCCGGGCGAGGAGATCTGTTACGACTACTCCTACGAGCGCGAGGCGGGCGACGACGCGGTGGCGGAGACCCGCTACCCCTGCCAGTGCGGAGCCCCCTGCTGCCGCCGCACCATCCTGGCGCCCCGTGACTGAACCGGCTCCCCCGCCGGCTTCCCCGGCCGAGGCTCATTTCCGTCCCGCCGTGGCGGCCGACGTCGAGCTGCTGCTCGGCTTCATGCGCGAGTTCTACGCGCACGAAGGGCTGCTGTTCCAGGAGCCGGCGGCGCGCGCCGCCGTCCTCGGGCTGCTGCGCGAGCCCTCAGCCGGCCGGGTTTTTCTGATCGAGGTCGGCGGCACGCCGGTCGGCTACGCCGTCCTGACCCTCGGCTACAGCCTTGCGTACCAGGGACGCGACGCCTTCATCGACGAGCTGTTCATCGGGCCGTCGCACCGCGGGCGCGGTCTGGGCCGGCAGGCGGTCGCTTTTCTCGTCGACACCTGTCGGGCGCTCGAGGTCCGGGCCCTGCACCTGGAGGTGGAGCGCGTGAACGCGCCGGCGCAGCGGCTCTATCTCAGCACCGGGTTCGAGGGGCACGACCGCGCGCTATTGACCAAGTGGATCCGGAGGCCCGAGGGGACGTGAGGTCCGGGATCCTGGCGCCTAGGGCGCCGGGATCTGCGGCGGGATGTACGGCAGGGTCCAGGTGAGCAGCCACGACAGCGCCAGCACGATCGGCGCGTGGAACATCAGCTGCAGGATCGAATAACCGGCCAGGTCGCGCGCCCGGACGTTCAGGATCCCCATCAGCGGCAGCATCCAGAACGGATTGACGAGGTTGGGTAGCGCCTCCGCGGCGTTGTAGATCTGCACTGTCCATCCGAGGTGCTCACCCCACACCCGCGCGGCTGCCATGACGTACGGCGCTTCGATCACCCATTTCGATCCGCCCGAGGGCACGAACACGCCAAGCACCGCCGAGTACAACGCGACGATCGCCGGGAACGTCGTCGTCGTCGAAACGCCGACGAACACCGCCGCCAGTTTCTGGCTCAAATGGGTCCCGGTAATGATCGCCGCGATGCCGGCATAGAACGGAAACTGCAGCAACACGCCCCAGACCGCCGGCGTGGCGCCTTGCACGGCGACCATCAGGCGGGCCGGCGTGCGGTGGAGCAGGATGCCGAGCAACAGGAACGACAGGTTCACGGTGTCGAGGTTGATCGCGTTTAGTGCCTCGGGCACCCGCATGAAATACCGCACCAGGTAGGCGGTGCCGATCGCCACCACGAACAGCGGCAGGATCATCGAGTGCTCGAGCCACGCACCGGGCGGCACGTCGCGTTGTGACACGACGACGACCTCACGTTCGGTGAGGTCCACTCCAAGATCGCGCGCGGTCCTGGTCCGTCCCGCCGGGGGAGTGGCCAGCCACATCACCAGCGTCACGACGGCGATCTCGAGCGCCACCGACACCAGGCTTTGCCAAAGGAAAATAGTCTCGGTGAACGGGATCATGCCGCCGGGCAC
>JAYUCR010000474.1:0-2949 GCA_043740165.1 Acidobacteriota bacterium
ATCGCCGCCGCGCGCTGCATCGCCGCGACATCGAGCGGCTCCTTGATCCACCAGATGAGCCGCTTGAAAAAGGCGCTGCGGCGCGTGGCGATCTGATAGCGATAGCGCCGGGCGACGGCGTCGTGCCGGGCGTGAAATTCCATCGGGGCCTCGTCGGCGCGCAGGATGTTGATGTCGGCCGGGAGCGCGTCGTTGAGGGGGGCCACCAGGGCGCCGGCGGGGAGCGCCGTGCGGGTGAAGAAATTGGCCACCTGCCCCTCGGCGTGCACCCCCTGGTCGGTGCGCCCCGCGCCGATCAGAACCGGGGTCTCGTTGAGCACGGCGCGGACCGCGCCGAGGAGGTCGCCGGCCACGGTGCGCGCCGCCGGCTGCACCTGCCACCCGGCGTAGCGCGTCCCCTCGTACTCGATCAGCAGCCGGATGTTGCGCATCAGCGCGGCGCGGCTTCGATGCGCGCGGGCGCACCGGGCTCTTCCACCGCGCGGACGAACTGACCCACCTGGCTCGCGAGACGGCCGACCCTCTCGGAGGCGTCGGAGAGCGCCGACTGCGCGTTGCGGAGATGGTTCTGCCCGCGATCGAAGGCCTCCCGGAACTGGCCGAGATCGCCCTCGAGCTGCTGCAGCCCGCGCACGATGTCGCGCGCCCGCTGCTCGACGCGCAGGCCCATCAGGCCGAAGGCGATCGCTTGAAGGTAGGCATAGAGCGAATTGGGGGAAACCGGCACGACACGCCGCGCCAGGGCGTAGGCGTTCAGGTCCTCGCCCTCGTCGCCCGCGCCGCGCACGATGATCTCGTAGAACACGCTCTCCGCCGGGATGTACATCAGGGCGAAATCGAGCGTCCCTTCCGCCGGCTGGATGTATTTCTCGGCGATGTCGTCGATGTGCTTGCGCACGTCGCGGCCGAAGGCGCGCACCGCACGGGCCCGTTGCTCGTCGGTGCTCGCTTCCACCCGGGCGCGGAAGCTGGCGAGCGGAAACTTGGAGTCGATCGGCACGTTTCCCGCCGGCAGGCGGAGGAGCGCGTCGACCCGGTCGCCGCTCTTGAAGGGGCTCTGCAGCGTGAACTGCGCCGCCGCGAACGACTGCTCGAGCAGCGCGTTGAGGGAGATCTCGCCCAGGGCGCCGCGGGTCTTCGGGGCCTGAAAGATCTGCTGCAGGCCGCGGATGTCCTGCCCGAGCCCCAGGATCTGCTGGCTGCTCTGTCCGAGCTCGCCGAGCCGGTGGTTGATGTCGGCGATCAGTTTCCCGGTGTCGGCGCCGACCTTCTGCACCGCCTGGGAGTTCTCCGCCAGTCGGGCGCCCACCTGGCTGGCGAGCGTCCCCATCGCGGTGCCGACTTCGCGCGGCACGATCGCCGCCAGGTCGCCGAGCTGCTCGCTGATGCGGGTGATCTGCTGCTGCATCAGCCCGAGGGCCGGATCGGGCGCGGGGGGCGGCAAGGGGCGGCGCCGCAGGAGCACGACGATGCCGATGACCAGAGCCAGGGCCGACAGGGAAACTATCGCGAGAAGCGTCGCGTTGGGCGCCACGTCCGGAGTCTATCGGCGCCTTTTCAGGGAGTCAACAACCGATCCCGAGGCTCACTCCTGGACCAGGAGCAGGGCGCCCTTGAGGTATCGGGTTTCCGGGACCGCCAGGTTGATCGGGTGGTCCGGCGCCTGCTCGATGGGGGCCAGGAGCGTGACGTCGCGCCCCGCATCGGCGGCGGCCGATCGGACGATCTCGAGGAACTCCTCCGGGCCGAGGTGATACGAGCACGAGGCGGTCAGGATCACGCCGCCCGGGGAGGCCAGGCGCAGGGCGCGCAGATTAATCTCCTTGTAGCCGCGCCGCGCCCCGGCGACCGCCCGGGCGCTCTTGGTGAAGGCCGGCGGATCGAGAACGATCAGATCGAATCGCTCCCCCTGCTGTTCCAGCGCGCGCAGGGTATCGAAGGCGTTCGCCTCGATGAGGCGCAGCCGATCCGCGGATCCGTTGAGCTCGGCATTGCGCCGCGCCGCGGCGATCGCGTCGGCGGCGCTTTCGATGCCGACCGCCTCGACGGCCCCCGCCTGCAGCGCGGCGAGAGCGAAAGCGCCGCTGTTGCAGAAGACGTCCAGGACCCGGCGGCCGCGGGCCTGCTCCTGGACCCGGCGGCGGTTGGTGCGGTGATCGAGGAACAGGCCGGTCTTGTGTCCGGAAGCGAGCGGGACGGCGAAGCGCACGCCGTCCTGGGAGACCTCGATCGTCTCGGGAACCTCTCCGGACAGGATTCCGCAGTGCTGCGGCAGCCCTTCGTGCGCGCGGGCGGGAAGGTCGCTGCGCTCGTAGATTCCCCGCGGGTGCAAAGCCTCCAGAAGCGCCGCGACGATCGCTTCCTTCCGCTTCTCCATGCCGAGCGTGCCGATCTGGACGACCAGGCAGGCGCCGTAGCGATCGACGATGAGCCCCGGGAGCCAGTCCCCCTCGCTGTAGACCAGCCGGCACGATTCGCCGGCATCGTAAAAGCGCCGGCGGTGGGCGATGGCCCGCGCGATCCGGCGGCGCAGCAGCTTCGCGTCGCAATGCTCGTCGCGGCGCCGGGTCATGATCCGCACGGCGATGGAGGAGGCCGGGTTGTAATAGCCGCGGGCCAGGAAGCGGCCGCGGTGATCGGTGACGTCGACTTCGCCGCCGGGGGGACAGTCGCCCTCGGTCCGGCCGATCTCGCCGCCGTACACCCAGAGGTGGCCGGCGACGGCACGCCTCTCGCTGCCACGTCGCAGGACGATCCGGCCGGGCGCGTCGCTCGTCATGGCGCGCATTGTACAGGCGCAGGCGATGGGAGGTGCGGTGGCCTAGGAGTCTGTCCGAGTATTGGCATGGGCCGCGCGCATGGGGCTTGCGCGTCCCAGGCGAGGCGCGAGGAGGAATCGATGTGGGTGCACTTGATGAGGCGGAGCCACGAAGCATGGGGCCGCAACCC
>JAYUCR010000475.1:0-2933 GCA_043740165.1 Acidobacteriota bacterium
GATCGTCGTGCGCGAATCCCTGGAACCCCGCCTTCAGCTTGTCTCCCGGCGTCAGGTCGGTGGTCGAGCCGTCGCGCTCGCGCACGAAGAGATGGCTCAGCTCGTTGCCTCCCTGGTCGCTCAGGTAGAGGAAGCGGTCGTCGGACGGAAAGTACGACTGCACCACGATGGCATCGGTGGTCGATTGGGTCAGCGGCGCCGGATCGCCTCCCGCCACCGGCACGGCGCAGGCGTTGAAGACGCCGCTCTTGTCGCTGCTGACGAGGATCGAGGCGCCGTCGGCCGAGAAGGAGGCGCCCTGGAAGACGGTGGTGCCGAGGAAATCCTCGATGGTGTACTGCGGGACGGTGCGGCTCTCCATCGCCGGCTCGCGCACGACGCGGCAACCGGCCGGAGCGCAACAGGCGACACCAAGGGCGATGAGCAGGGCAACGGACGGACGGCGTGACAGGGGCATCGGACCCTCCCGCGGCATTGCTCCTAACGGGTGAACCTCAGGCAGGACTGATCCACGATGTAGCGGGCGTCCCAGAACCCCTTGGTGTAGTCGTCCTTGGGGTTGGAGAGCATCTGGGACGTCCCCGCCAGCGTGAACCCGGCCGCCGTCACCTCGCGGATGATCACGTCGTCGGCGATGCGGTGGGTCGGGATGTCGCGCCCGCTCGCGGTGCGCGAATCGACGATCCCCAGCGTGCCGCCCGGTTTCAGGACCCGCTTCAGCTCCGCGAGCACCTCGGCCGGGTTGGCGATGTCGTGGTAGTTGCGGATGGTGACGACGGCGTCGAGCGATCCGGCCGGCAGCTTGGCGAGGTAGGTGTGGAGCTGCTTGAAGCCGACCTCCTCCGTGAGGACCATCTGCTCGACGTTGGCGAGCGCGAGCGGCTGCATCCGTTTGTCGAAACCCTTCTGATCGTAGGACGCGTACGCCATCACCTTCCCCTTGGGCCCGACCGCCTGGCTCAGCAGCAGCGTCAGGTAGCCATCGCCGGGGAACAGGTCCATCACCTGCATCCCGCTGGCGACGCCCCAGAATTCGAGCAGCTGCGCCGGCTTGTTGTAGGCGTCCCGGTCCTTGTCGCTGTCGGTGCGCCCGGCCGCATTCAGGTTCAGAGTCAACGCCCCGGCCGGCGCAGGGGACACGAAAGCGGCGGCCAGCATCAGGCCGGCGGCAAGAGCGGTGACAAATCGACGACGAACACGGACGGCAGTGGGAATCATGGCGTCTCTCCTCTTCGGGTGAGGGGGCTCTTATACCGAGGGCGCGGCTGGGAAGCAAGCGGGGCGGCGAGCGGGGCGGCACCGCACGGCCTGCTTCACTCGCTCGCGCGGAGGGCTGGGAGGCGATGCGGCGCGCATGGCGCGGCTCGAGGCGCTGGCCGCGCGGTGCCGTCCCGCTCGCCGTCCCGGTCGCGCCTGCCGCATGCGCTGGAGCCTTCGCGCTCGCGGCCCTTGCGGAGGGTTGGGCAGGCTCCTAGACTGACTCGGCTGACGTGGCTGTGCAGAACCAGGAGGAGCGATGACGCGGAGCGCGAAGGAGAGCCTGCAGAAGACTTATTCGCCGGGAGGGGTTTGCTTCGGGTGCGGGCCGGCGAACGATCTCGGGCTGCGCATCGAGAGCTTTCCCGAGGGTGACGAGGTGGTGGCGCGGTTCCAGCCGCAGAAGCACCACGAGGCGTTCGCGGGGGTTCTCAACGGCGGCATCATCGGCGCGCTGCTCGACTGCCACAGCAACTGGGCCGCCGCCTGGGCGCTGATGCGGCGCGCGGCCGCCGATCGCCCTCCGTGCACGGTGACCGCCGAGTTCCACGTGCGGCTCCTGCGGCCGACGCCGACAGCGGCCCCGGTCGATCTCCGGGCCCTGGCGGTCGAAGTGCGGGACGATCGCGCGGTGATCGACGCGACGCTCGAGGCAGGCGGCAAGACGTGCGCGACCTGCCGCGGCACCTTCGTCGCGGTGTCGTCTGGGCACCCTGCTTATCATCGCTGGTAGGGCCGAGAGCGATCGATCAGGGTGAGCGGATCACCCCGCCATGCCCCGGCCCGAAGCGCGCCGGCCGGACCAGGCCGTTCTCATCCAGGATCTTCTCGGCGATGGTACTCGACGGACCCGTGTCGAAATCGATCATCCCCGATCCGGCCCCCGCCCGACTGAAATGGAACGTCATGAGGGCCTCGCTGGCGGTCGCGGTGGCCGCGCCGTCGTGAGCGAACCGGGTCAGGGTGACGATCAGGATGCCGGGCTCCGGGTTCTGCACCAGGAAGACGGGAGCGGTCTTCGGCGAACCCTGCCGCATGAGCGGCCCGGGGGTCTTGCCTTCGTACTTGAGAATTGCCGACGGATAGCGCAGGTCAAAGGAGACGGTGAACAGGCCGGAGATCGCGTGCGCCGCCACCTCGACCTCGAGGTTCGTGCAGGTGGCTGCTCCCGGCGCCAGAAAGATATCGGATGCCGCCGGTTCCGCGAGCGCTGCTTCGAATGACGGGGGCGCGCAGGCGGCGCGGGCGGTCGCGCACGGCAGGAGCAGCAGCGCCGCGGCGGTCATAACGCGCCGCGCGCGAGAGCTACGGGCAGCCGTACGGTTTCCGGGCGAAGTACCTGGTGAAGATCGTGAGGTCGTCCGGGCCGACATATCCGTCTCCATCCAGATCGACGGCGGCATTGTAGTCCGGGTCGCCGGTGGCGTTGTTCCAGGCGCGGGCGATCAAGTTGAGGTCGACGCCGTCGATCCTGCAGTCCCCGTTGCTGTCGGGGCTCTTCACCACCTGCAGCGCGCCCGGCAGGCTGCCGGCGCGTCCGTCGGGGTTGGTGAGGGTCAGATTGCGCATCCCGAGGGTGGCGCTTCCGGACAATGTCAGGTCGACGCTCAGGTCGGTCGTGCCGGTCACGGTGGTCGGGCCGGCGCTGATGTCCGGACTCAGGTTCACCACCGCGC
>JAYUCR010000476.1:0-7134 GCA_043740165.1 Acidobacteriota bacterium
GCACGGCTCGGATACCACGGCCCGGCGTACCTGCGCGCCGCCCCGGCCAAGCTGCCGTCGCCGCGCGCCGTCATCTGACATCGGATTATCAGCCAAGGAGGAAAGCGACGTGGACCACGCCGAACTGTTCGAAAAGATGGCGAACAGCGTCATCACCGGTGAAGCCGAGGAATCCGCAGCGCTCGCCCACAAGTCGCTCGAGCTCGGGATACGCCCTCTCGACTCCATCGACAACGGGTTTGTCAAAGGTATCCGCGTCGTCGGCGACCGGTTCGGCGCCGGGGATCTCTTTCTTCCCGAGCTGGTGATGAGCGCCGAGGCGATGAAGGCCGCCCTCGCCATCCTCGAGCCCGAGCTGGCGAAGGGGTCCGACAAGCGCGAAAACATGGGAAACGTTCTCGCCTGCACCGTGCAGGGCGACATCCACGACATCGGCAAGCGGATCGTCTGCACGATGCTGTCGGCCAACGGCTTTTCCGTGGTCGACCTCGGGGTGAACGTCAAGGTCGACAAATTCATTGAGGAGATCAAGACCCGCAAGCCGGACATCGTGGCGATGTCGGCGCTCCTCACGACCACCGCGCCGAATCAGGGGAAGGTGATCAAGCAGCTGCTGGCACAGGGCATTCGTGACGACTACATCGTCATGATCGGCGGCGCTCCCACCAGCCCCTCGTGGGCCAAGGAGATCGGAGCCGATGGATACGGTGAGAACGCCACCGAAGCCGTCCGGGTGGCGAAGGATTTGATGACGCTGAAGCGATCCGGCAAGCTGCGCACGGCGAACACGGCGGTCTCATGAGCGCGCTCCAGAGCGGTGGAGCGCTGCATCGGGGGCGGCTGTTCCTGGAGCGCCATCCGCGTCTGGACAGAGTCCTGGACCGACTGGCCCGCCCCGTCGAGATCGCCCTCAAGAAACCGATCTTCGGCTGTCAGATGTGCGGCCAGTGCACGCTGCACGAGACCGGCCTCACTTGTCCGATGGGGTGCCCCAAGACCCTGCGCAACGGCCCCTGCGGCGGAGTGCGCGCCAACGGGCACTGCGAGGTCCTCCCCACCATGATGTGCGTCTGGGTCAAGGCCGAGCGCCGGTCGCGATTCCTTCCATGGAGGGGATCCCTCCTGCGCATTCAGCCGTCGCTCGACTGGAGCCTGAGAGGCCGCTCCGCCTGGGTGAACGCCCTGGCCGGCCGCGGCGTCGGCCGGCCCACGTGAACCGGCCTGCACCGGCCACCCGCCGCCTCGAAGAGGCGTTCCGGAGCGGCCGGATGGTGCTCACCTGCGAGATCGCCGCCGGCGACAGCCCCGACCCGGAGGGGCTCCTCCGCCGCGCCACGCTTGTCAGTCCCTACGTGGACGCGGTGAACATCCCCGACAACACCGCCGGTGTGGCCCACCTCTCCGGCCTGGCCGCAGCGGCCCTTCTGGCCCGCGCCGGGATCGAGCCGATCCTGCACGTCACCTGCCGCGATCTCAACCGCATCGGCCTGCAGAGCCACATCCTGGGTGCTTCGGCTCTCGGGGTGCGCAACCTCTTATGCCTGACGGGCGATCACGTGGTGCACGGCGATCACCCACAGGCGAAACCGGTCTTCGATCTGGATTCCCTGCAGCTCCTGGGCGCGGTCGGAGCGATGCAGGCCGGACACTACCTCTCCGGCCGCCCGATTCTTCCCGCACCCGACCTGTTCCCGGGGTCGACCGAGAATCCGTTCGCGCCCCCCTATGACTTCCGTCCCCTCCGCCTGCGCAAGAAGATCGAAGCGGGAGCGCGCTTCATCCAGACTCAAATCATCTACAATGTCGACCGGTTCCGTCAGTTCATGGTGCGCGTCCGCGACCTCGGTCTGGATCGGTCGGTGCCGATCCTGGCGGGCGTGGCGCCGCTGCGATCGGCGCGCGCCGCCCGACACATGCGCGATCGCATACCCGGGATGGATGTTCCCGATGCCGTGGTGCGACGCATGGAGGGCGCCGGCGATCGTCCCGATCGTTGCGAAGACGAGGGCCTCCGGATCGCCGTGGAGATCATCCAGGAGCTGCGCGACATGCCCGGCCTGGCGGGCTTTCATCTGATGCCGATCCACTGGGAAGCGGCGGTGCCGGAGATGGTCAAACGGGCGGGCCTTTTCCGGGCCCGCGACGCCGGACCCGGGTCGGCCGAGACCGCGCTCCGGACGGCCCTGACGAGCGTCAACTCGAGGGAGCGCTCCACATGAAGACCGTCGTCTCATCGGCCAGAAAGACCGTGACCATCAGCCCGGACGATCCGTTCGTGCTGATCGGCGAGCGCATCAACCCCACCGGGCGCAAGAAGCTCGCCGAGGAGATGCGCCGCATGGACATGACCCGGGTGCGGCAGGACGCGCGGCTTCAGGTCGAGGCAGGGGCCCGGATGCTCGACGTCAACGCCGGCATCCCCGGAGCGGACGAGCCCGGGATGCTGCGTGCCGCCGTCCTGGCGATCATGGAATCGGTCGACGTCCCGATCTGCATCGACTCCTCGACCCCCGAGGCCCTCGAAGCGGCGCTCCCCGTCTACCAGGGCAAGGCCCTGGTGAACTCGGTGACCGGAGAGGATCAGGTGCTCGAGCGTCTGCTGCCGCTGGTCAAGCGCCACGGCGCCGCCGTCATCGGCATCGCCAACGACGACACCGGGATCAGCAACGACCCTGAGGTGCGGCTCGAGGTGGCGCGCAAGATCGTCCAGCGGGCGGCCGATCACGGCATCCCGGCCGAGGACGTGATCATCGATCCGCTCTGCATGCCGATCGGCGCCAATCACGAGTTCGGCCGCATCACCTTCGAGACCATGCGGCTCATCCGCCAGGAGCTCGGCGTCAACATGTCGGTCGGTGCTGGCAACGTCGGATTCGGCCTGCCGGACAGGCCCCCGCTGACCGCGACCTTCATCCTGCTCGGGATGATGCACGGGCTGAACGCCTCGATCACGAACGCGCTCGATAACGAGATCTACAAGGCGATCCTGGCGGGCGACCTCATGCTCGGGCGCGATCCGTACGGCACCAAGTGGATGTCGCACTTCCGCAAGAAGACCCGACCCGCGGGCGGGGCGGCTCCCGGTCCCGCGGCGTCCGCTCCGGGCGGGCCCGCCTCCTCCTGACGGGGAGAGCCCGACGGCATGGACAGCGCGGCGCTGAAGGCGGACAAAATCCGGGTGACCTTCCTGCCCAAGGAGGCCGCCACCCGCGTGCCGCCCGGGACCACCCTGTTTCACGCGGCGGCCTGGATCGGCCAGCCGGTCGAGTCAACGTGTGGCGGCCGCGGCACCTGCGGCAAGTGCAAGGTCCGCATCGTCTCCGGACCGGATCCGGTGACGCCGGCCGACCTGCAGCACCTCGACGCCGCCGCCATCGCCGCCGGCTGGCGACTCTCCTGCCAGGCCGAGGTGCGCGCCGAGACCTGCGTCGAGGTCCCGCGACTCCTGAGCACGCCGAAGACGGCCATGTTCGGGGTCGGGCGGCAGGTGCTGCTCGATCCCAACGTCCACAAGATCCGATTGAAGCTCGCACCACCGGAGCTTCACGACCAGCGGTCGGATCACCAGCGGCTCAAGGATGCCTTGCACGACGAGGGATTCCCGCTGAGCGTCGATCTCGACGTGCTGCGCGCTTTGCCGGGGGCGCTGCGCGCCGCGGATTTCGACGGCACCGCCGTTCTCTGCGGGTCGGACCTCCTGGCCTTCGAGCCCGGAGACACGACGCGCGAGGCGTATGGCGTGGCCTTCGATCTCGGCACCACGACCATCGTCGGAACGTTGCTCGACCTGACCACGGGGGAGGCTCGCGCCGTCGCGTCGACACTCAATGCGCAGGCGATCCACGGCGGCGACGTGCTGACCCGCATCTCTTACACCATGGGGCATCGCGAAGGGCTCGCTGAGATGTCGCGGCTGGCGACGACGTCGCTCAACGATCTGATCGATCGCCTGACCCGGGACGCCGCGCTGCCCCGTGACCGGGTGTACGAGATCACGGTCGCCGGAAACGCCACCATGCTGCACCTTCTCCTCGGCATCGATCCCGAGCCGATCTCCGTGACCCCGTTCACGCCGACCGTCTGCCACGGACTGGAATTGCGCGCCGAGGCTTTGGGCATCTCCATCCACCCGCAGGGGCGAGCGTATCTTTTCCCGAACATCGGAGCCTACGTCGGCGGCGACATCGTGGCGGGCCTGCTGGCGACGGCGTTGCCTCGTGGCGATCGCCTGCGCCTGTTCGTCGACGTCGGCACGAACGGCGAAATCGCCCTCGGCTGGGAGCGCCGGACCATGACCACGGCCGCGCCGGCCGGCCCGGCATTCGAAGGGGCGGAGATCTCGTGCGGGATGCGGGCGACGCGCGGCGCCATCGAAGGGGTTCGGATCACCGACGACGGCGTGACCCTGCAGACCATCGAGGATGCGCCGCCCGTCGGCCTGTGCGGCTCGGGGCTCATCGATGCGGTGGCCGAGCTGTACCGGCGGGGGCTGGTGGACGCCACGGGGCGCATGCGATCGGCCGAGGAGGCCCGGGCGTCCAACGTTCCGCCGGCGCTCCTGGATCGCCTCGTGACGGTGGGCGGCGTGCGCGCCTTCGTCCTGGCGGGGCCGGAGATCACCGGGGGTCCGCCGGTGCTCTTCTCTCAAAAAGACGTGCGCCAGCTGCAGTTCGCCAAGGGTTCGATCGCCACCGGGATCCAGGTGCTCATGAATGAAATGGGTGTCGGGCCTATGGAGCTTCAGGAGGTCCTGCTGGCGGGCGCTTTCGGCTCCTACATCCACCCCGCCTCGGCGCGCGCCATCGGCCTCGTGCCACCCGTGCCGCTCGAGCGCATCCGGGCCGTCGGCAACGCGGCCGGTGAGGGGGCCAAGATAGGGCTCCTGTCCTATCGCGAGCGCGAGGCCGCGGAGGCGATGCCGGATCGGGTCGAGTATCTCGAGCTCTCCGGGCGTGCGGACTTCAACGACCTGTTCATGAAAGCGCTCGGCTTTCCGCCGCTCGACTCCATGCCCTGAGGCGGACGGGCGGCGACGGGGACGCTCACCGCGATGAACCTGCGCGAACGCCTGTCGAAGCCCGGTCCCATCCTGATGGACGGGGCGGTCGGCACGGAGCTGGCGCGGCGCGGCATCGACACGACGCTGCCCCTCTGGTCGGCCCGAGCCCTGATCGACGATCGGGGGTGCGAGACGCTCCAGCTCATTCATGCGGACTATGCCCGCGCCGGCGCGGAGATCCTGATCACCAACACCTTTCGCACGACGCTTCGGGCCCTCGGACGAGCCGGCCTCGGGGATCAGTGGAGGCTCTATAACCGGCGGGCGGTGGAAGCGGCGCGTGCGGGGGCGGGCGCCGGAGCGGATGCCGGGGCCGGTGGACCGGGCGCCCTCGTCGCGGGGAGCGTGGCGCCCCTCGAGGACTGCTACCGTCCCGACGAGGTGCCCGCGCAGGCGGACTGCCAGCGGGAGCATCGGCGACAGGTCGACCTGCTCGCGCAGCTCGGTGTCGATCTGATCGTCATCGAGACGATGAATCTCGGCCGCGAGGCCGTGGCGGCGGCCGACGCGGCGCGCGCGGTCGGCATCGACGCCCTGGTGAGCCTGTGCCCCGGCTCGCCGGCGAAGCTGCTCTCCGGCGAAACGCTGTCCGAAGTCCTCCCCCGCATCCTCCAGGCGGGAGGGGAACGCATTCTCGGCTGTCTGCTCAACTGCGGATCTCCCGATCTTCTCGCCAGCGCCTTCGTGGGCTTCACGGGGATTCGGCCTGATGTCCCGCACGGCCTCTACGCCCACCTGGGAGAGCCGGATCCCGTGAGCGGCTGGCGCCTGCCCCGGGATCAGGACCCTGAAGGGTACGCCTCCTGGATGGCGCTCCGCGTGAACGAGGGGGCCCGGCTGATCGGCGGCTGCTGTGGAACGGGCCCGGCGCACATCGCCGCCCTGGCCAGCCGCCTTCCGTCCTGGTAGGGACGGCCGATCACCACTCGGGGAATCGCTTCTGGAGCAGCCCGACCTCGAGCAGGTGGCTGTTCTCGTAGATCAGGGGGATCAGCAGCCGCCGGCGCCCGGGGCCGTGCACGATCCGCAGGGCCGGCGGGACGATCGGCGCGCGCGAGTGGTCCCACTCCTCGATCGCTCCCCACGCGACCTCGACGGTCGCGCGCAGCGGGCCGCGAAGACGGAAGCCTCGGTCGTCGAGCGCCAGATGGGAAAGGCCGTGTCGCAGGAAGAACTGGGCGCACCCGACGCCGAAGGCGAGCAGCACGATCGCCGCGGTGAGCCCCGTCCAGGCCGGGATGTCCTCGTGCAACGCACCGGCAAGCGTTGTCACGCCGAGGGCGAACAGGATCAGGGCGGCGCCCCCGAACGGCAGGCACCAGACGGGGCGGCAACGCAGGACGAGTGGCGGAAGGTCGGCGCCAGGTTTCACGCCGGACGGCGGAGCAGCTCGCGGCAGGGGCGCAGCACGGTGAGGGCCGCGGCCTCCAGGCTCGAGGCGATCACGGCCCCCGCGGCGTTCGTGTGCCCCCCGCCCCCGAACCCCTGGGCCACCCGGTTGACGTCCAGGTTCCCCTTGCTGCGGAACGACAGTTTCACCCGACCCTCTTCCAGTTCCTTGAGAAGCACCGCGATCCGCACGCCGTCGATGGTCAGCAGGCCATTGACGATGTCGGAGGTGTCCTCGTTCTCCGCCCCGCACTCGACGACCTGGCGGTGGGTCATCCGGATCCAGGCCAGCCGTCCCTCTTCCTCGACGCTCAACCCGGCGAGGGCCAGCCCTCCCAGCCGCACGAGGGCGATGCTTCCGCGCTCGTACACCTCCTCGTACACGCGCGGCGGGCTGACGCCCAGGGCCAGCATCTCCGCCGCCGCCATGTGCGCGCGCGGCGAGGTCTTGCTGAAGCGGAAATATCCGGTGTCGGTCACGAGCGACACATAGGCCGCCTGGGCCGCCGCGGCGTCGGGGCGGCCTCCCAGGGCCTTGATGATCTGGAACACCAGCTCGCCGGTGGCGCTGGCCTCCGGATCGACGATGTTCAGCTTCCAGAATGGCTCGATGATGTTGTGGTGGTCGATGCAGACGGTCGTGGCGCGCGAGGCGCGCGTCGCCGCCTCGAGCCCGCCCAACCGGC
>JAYUCR010000477.1:0-7132 GCA_043740165.1 Acidobacteriota bacterium
CCCTGATTGACCTCGACCTGCAGGGCGGCACTCTGCACGGCGCGCTCGGTTTCACGCGGCTCAAGCGCGGGCTCAGCCAGTTCGACGCCGATCCTTCCGCACGATTGACCGGGTTCTCGCTCGACACCTCGATCCATCGGCTGCAGCTGATCGGTGGCCTCCAGGGATCGAGGCCCCCGGTGGACCCCCTGGCTCTGGTGCAGAGGATCGTGGAGCAGCTCCCCGACCTTCCGGCCGAATACATCCTGATCGACTGCGGCTCCGGGCGGGCTTCGGGCACCCTGGCCGCCTTCGCGGCGGCGACTCTGGGCATCGTCGTCTGCACTCCGGAGCCGGCCGCGCTCGAGTCGGCCTGCCTCTTCGCGGAAGCGCACCTCAGGGCGTGCCTGGAAACCGCCCTGCCCAGGGACACCCGGGGCGCGCTCGAGGATTTGCTGCGCGCCGACGGTATCGACCCGCAACAGACCACCTTCCGTTCCCTGATGACGCGGATCGCCGCCATCGATGCCGCGGCCTGCCAGGCGGTGGCACAGGTGGTCCGGCGGACCCGCCTCGAGCTGCTGGTCAATCAGGTGCGGGACGAAGACGACGAGGAAGCGGGCTCCGCGCTCGCCACGAGCTTCCGCAAGTGTTTCGGACTGGAACTGCCGATCGCCGGCCTGGTGCAGCACGACCCGTCGGTCCTGCAGGCCGTCCACAAGCGGCGCCCGCTCTCGCAGCAGTTCCCCAACACGCTGGCCACGAAGGGGATGGCGCGCGCTGTGGGCCGCCTGATGGCTGCGGCTCCTCAAGGGATCGGCGATCCGGCGGAGGAATGGATGGACCTGGGGGAAGTCGATCATTACCGGGTGCTCGAGATCGATCCCAAGGCTTCTCCCAAGGAGGTCCAGACGGCCTACCAGGTGATGAAGAAGGCCTTTGACCCCGAGTGGACCCATCTCAGCCCGCTCCTGGATCTGGCCGGACTCCAGGCCATCCAGGCGCGCGTCGAAGAGTCCTACCGAACGCTGATCTTCCTCGAGAGCCGGGTGGCTTATGATCGGCAGATGCTCCAGGCCGGCTCGCTGAAGGCCGATCAGGTGCGCGGCCTGCACGCGGCGGCGACGTCGGGCGCCGCGGAGCACGCGCCCGCCTCCGCGCCGGAACCGGCGCTTCAAGTCGGAGAATCAGGCGGGACGCCGGAGTCTTCGGGTCCGCCGGTTGCGGGAGAGGCCGCGTCGGCGCCTTCCAGCCTGCCGGCTTCCGAGGCCAGCCCCACGCCGAAGGAGCCCGCCCCGGCCCCCCTCGGATCGGGGGCCGCTCTACGTGCGGAGCGCCTTCGCCTGGGCCAGACCCTGGAAGCCATCGCCTCACGGACGAAGATTCGCCAGACCTACCTGCTGGCGATCGAGGAAGACCGGTTCGATGCCCTTCCGCCACCGGTCTTTCTGCGCGGCTTCGTGCGCGAGTTCGCCGCCTGCCTCGGACTCGCGGAAGACGAAACGGCCCGCGCCTACCTGCTGGCGCGGGAACGGGCCCAGCGCCTCGCCGCTCCAGCCGTCAGCTCGAGCACCCGTCGATCCGCCTGACCCGCGCGGCCAGGCCGGAACCGCTCGCCCCGCCCCCGCGCTCATGCCGCCTTGACGGCGCTTTCCGTTCGGGGCCCCGGGCATCCGGATGATAGAATGCCGGCCTTGCCGACCATGGACGACACCGGCGCAGTCATCGAGAAGGAACAGGATCTCGAGAGCTATTTCGACGCGGGATCGAAGCCCCGGGAACGCTGGGGCGTCGGCCTTGAGTGGGAACGGTTCGGGCTCGTTCGAGAGAATCTGACCCCGGCCCCTTACGAGGGCGAGCGTTCGGTCGAGGCCCTTCTGAAGCGCCTGATGCGGGACGACGGCTGGGAAGGGCTGGAGGAAGATGGTCGCCTGCTTGGGGCGCGGCGCGGCGGCACGCGCATCACCCTGGAGCCCGGCGCCCAGCTCGAAATATCGGGAGGCGTCCACAAGACGCTTGACGGCATGCGGCGCGAGCTGTCGGACTATATCGCGAGCGTCGAGGCGACCTCCTCCCCGCTGGGCCTGCTGTGGGTCGGGATCGGCATGCAGCCCCTGGCCGCTCTCGATCAGATACCCTGGATCCCCAAGAAGCGCTACGCCATCATGCGGGATTACCTCCCCCAGCGCGGGTCCCGCGGGCACATCATGATGAAGCAGACGGCCTGCATCCAGGCCAACCTCGACTACGGCAGCGAGGCCGATGCCATGGAGAAGATGCGGACCGCCATGGGCGTCTCCCCCCTCGTCACGGCGCTGTTCGCCAATTCCCCGCTGACGGAGGGAAAGGCGAACGGGATGATGAGCGGCCGCGCGTGGGCATGGCGTGACACCGATCCGGATCGGTGCGGGCTGCTGCCTTTCGTGTTCCGCGACGGAGCGCGGTTCGGCGACTACCTCGAGTACGCGCTGGATGTGCCGCTGTTTTTCGTCGCGCGCGACGGCGCCTATCACCCGGGGAACGGGGTCAGCTTCCGCCGATTCATCCGCCGCGGGCTGGACGGCGTGCGTGCCACCCTCTCCGACTTCGAGCTGCACCTGACCACTCTCTTCCCCGAGGCTCGCCTCAAGCGCTATATCGAGTTGCGCGGCGCCGACTCGGGCGACGCGGCCGCCTGCATGGCCCTGGCCGCGCTCTGGAAGGGGCTCCTGTACGACGGGGCGTCACGGCGGGAGGCCTGGGAACTGGTGCGCGAGATGACCATGAAGGAGCGCAACACGCTTCTGGACGAAGTCTGCCGGCGCGGCCCCGAGGCCCGCATGCCGGGTGAACGCTGGGCCGGTGGCGCGCGCTCCCAGCCGGCCCTGGTGCGGGATGTCCTCGTCGAGGTCGTGCGGCTGGCGCGCCAGGGCCTGAACAATCAGGGCGCCCCGGCGGAGGCCGCGTACCTGGACACGCTCGATCTCCGGCTTGGCGGAGACGGAGGTTGTCCGGCCCGGAGGCTGCTGCGCGCCTGGGACGAGGAGATGCAGCGGGATCCCGCTCGACTCGTGGATCAGCTGTCACGCAACACGCTGCTCGACGCCGCGTAACGAGGTGACCGGGTGCCGCTCATCGAAAGCGTTCCGAACTTCAGCGAGGGACGGCGGCGGGACGTCATCGACGCGATCGTGGACGAGGTGCGCCGCAGCGGCCCCATCCGGGTCCTGGATCTGACTTCCGATCCCGACCACAATCGTACTGTTCTGACTCTCGCGGGAGATCCCGCGTCGGTGACGACGGCGCTCGAAGCGCTGGCGGCGGCGTGCGTGCGGCATATCGACCTCCGGTCGCACGCGGGCCGCCATCCGCGCATGGGAGCCATTGACGTCGTGCCGCTGGTGCCGATCCGCGACATTTCCATGGCGGATTGTGTCCGCTTGGCCCGCGACGTCGGCGCCGCCATCGCCCGGAAGCTCGACCTGCCGGTGTATCTCTACGAGGAAGCCGCCAGCGCCCCGCACCGCCGCGATCTCGCCGCCATCCGCAAGGGGGGGTTCGAGGGTTTTCCGGAGAAGATCCAGGATCCCCTCTGGAAGCCCGATTTCGGCCCTTCAAGCGTTCATCCGACCGCGGGTTGCGTAGCCGTCGGCGCGCGGGAGTTCCTGATCGCCTTCAATATCAACCTGACGACCTCGAATCTCGAGGTGGCGCAGCAGATCGCCCGATCCATCCGCCACAGCAGCGGCGGCCTGCGCTATGTCAAGGCGATGGGGGTGATGCTCGAAGCGCGCCACATGGCGCAGGTGTCGATCAACATGACCGACTTCCGCCGGACTCCGCTGCACCGGGTCTTCGAAATGGTGCGCAGCGAGGCGGCTCGCCACGGAGTCGGTATCTCGGGCAGCGAAATCGTCGGACTGGTGCCCGCGGAAGCCCTCCTGCAGGCAGCGGAGTTCTATCTCAGAATCGAGGGATTCCGCCCCGACCTTGTTTTCGAAAGACGGCTCGAGAGCCCGGATTCCTGATTCAGTGGCAACCGCAGCCGGTGCCGCACCCCGCATCGGTGCCCGTGGCCGCGACGGCGGCCATCACCGCCACCGGGTCCTGGCCAGGTCGCCCGATCGCGGCCAGCGGAATAGGCGTTCCCGAAGCCGCAGCCCCCGGCTCCACGGCGATGTCCTCGCCGCCACCCTCGAGGGGAACATGTTTCCCCGCGGCGAAGATCGGATGACGCCCTTTCTCCTTGAACCACTGGGCGGTCGAGTGGGTGGAGAACATCTTTTCCACGATCTGGCGCCAGCCGACCCCCGTGTTGTAGGCGCAGAACGACACTTCTCCCACCTGCGTCGCGTACGGGATGATGCACATCTCCGTCCGCCGGAAGTCGTAGTTGAAGAGATCCTGGAACCACATCCCGGCGACCATCATGATGCGCCAGTCGTAGCGCGCCTTCTCGGCCAGCCCCAGCTTGGCGCCGTTGTGGCCGTCGATCACCTTGATCATCTCCCAGAGGCCCATGCCCTCGGGGAGTTGCCCCGGCCGGATATTGCGCAGCACCGATAAGGCGAACTGCGCCACCGTCAGCGGCTTGGTGCGGCAGGTGTCGGTGATGAGCTTCAAATCTTCCAGCAGCTGATCGGTGTCCAGAATCTGAGGGAACGGCACCGCCTGCTTGGTCGTCTGGTTGACCAGCAGCATCGTGCCGATGCCGCAATTCGGGTGGCAGCCGCACTTCAGAGCGCCCCACTCGGCCTCCAGCCCGTCGAGCTGATCGCGCAGATCCGAGAACGGACCGGTGGCGGAGAGCGGATACCAGTCGCGCATCGGCTCGGTGACGCCCAGCTGCGTCTTCACGTCGCGCGCGAGGTGCGAGAGCGTGTACCGCTGCTTGCGGCGTGTCTCGTCGTCGATATCCTCATCGCGGCCGGTGAACGACACCGGCTGGAAGGAGACCGCGTTGATCTTGTCGATGTTGTCGATGGCGAACCGGATGATCGGCCCCACCTGGTCGTTGTTGACGGTGTTGACGATTGTGACCACCAGGGTCACGTCGATCCCGACCGCCTTCATGTTCTCGAGAGCCCGCTTCTTGACGTCGAACAGGTTGCCAACTCCACGGTGGTTGTTGGCTTCGTTCGTCACACCGTCGAACTGGAGATATGCGAGCCGCATGCCGGCCGCCTTGGCCCGGCGCGCGAAATCGAGATCCTGAGCGAAGCGGATGCCGTTCGTCGCGGCCTGCACGCTCTGGTAGCCGATTTTGCGCGAGTAGGCGACCGCGTCGAGAAAATAGGGGGACAGCGTCGGCTCGCCACCCGAAAACTGCACCGACATCTGGCGCCGGGGCTTGACGTTGATCGAGTTGTCCAGAATCTGTTTGACGTCGTCCCACGACAACTCATGAACGTACCCCACCTGGTTGGCGTCCATGAAGCACGGGTTGCACATCATGTTGCAGCGGTTCGTGAGATCGACGGTGAGCACGGCGCCGCGACCGTACTTGACCGTCGAGGAGCCGTGATTGTGATACGGATCGGGCGTCATCCTGAAATCCCGGCCCGGGTAGAGACGCTCCATCCGCCGGAGGAACTCGGAGTCGACCGCCATCAGGTCTTCGCACAGGCCGTGCTTGGCGCAATTTTTTTCCATCCAGATCTCGCCGTCGCGCTCGACGATCCGCGCCTTCACCTCGCCCGGACGTCCCTTGAGGAGCAGCTGCCAGTCGGCTTCCCCGCCGACGATCTTCTCGCGCACCTCTTTGACGCACTGCGGGCAGAGGGAATCGGTCTCGCGAGGGAATCCCAGCTGGGGGAAGGTGCGATCTTTGGTTTTCATCAGCGGCGCCGGCGCCCACCGAGGGTGCATCGATCCGTGCGGGACTCTCCGGTTCACGGCCTGGAAAACGTGCCACGTGGCGTTGGCGACACCCTTCAATCCGGCGCCCACCAGCACTCCCGGGCGCAGATAATGCGACGCCCGCTTTCTCGAAGAGGTCTGGGGTGCGGGTGGAACCGGGGCGGCGTGGAGCGATGGGTGGCTTGGTGTCGGTGAGGGGTTCAAAGATTCTTCAGGCCTGGGTGCAACAGCCTGGCTCATGGGCGATCCTCCATCTATCGTACCGGCAAGAATGTCGATGACGGGACGCGACCGCCCGGGGAAACCAGGCCCGATGGACCATCGGGCCTCCACCACGGTTGCGACCGCAAGTGCTTTTCTATCAGAGGGCAAGGCCCCTGTCAAGGCAGGGCCCCGTGGGAAGAGGAGGGGCCAACCGGCTACTCCCCGCGATCCCCCCCATCGGAGGTTCGAATGCCATAAGCGCGCATCTTGCGGTACAGATGACTGCGCTCAAGGCCCAGGGTTTCCGCGGCCCTGAGGACGTTCCCCTGCGCCTCCCGGAGCTTTTTTTCGATGAAGCGGCGCTCGAAATCCTCCCGCCCCTCGCGCAAGGACGGAAAGTCCCGCTCCGGCTCGGCGCGGGTTCCCGGATCCCCGCGCAGGCTGGCGCCGACCGCCGCGCCCGTGATCGTCTCTCCCGGGGTGAGAATCACCAGGCGCTCCATCAGATTGCGGAGCTCACGGACGTTGCCCGGCCAGGAGTAGGCCATGAGCGCCGTCAAGGCGCCCGGCTCGAGCGATTTCGGATGTCCGTACTGACGGGAGAACTGGCTCACGAAATGCCGTGCGAGGAGGGGAATATCCTCCGTCCGCTCGCGGAGCGCCGGCACCCGCAGCGGCACAACGTTAAGCCGGAAGAAAAGATCCTCGCGGAATTGCCCGGCGGCGATCTGCCGGGCGAGGTCCTTGTTGGTCGCCGCGATGACCCGCACATCCACCCGCACCGTGGATCCACCGACGGGCTCGAACGATTGCTCCTGCAGCGCGCGCAGTACCTTGGCCTGGGTTCGCAGCGACATGTCGGCTATTTCATCCAGGAACAACGTGCCCCCGTCTGCGAGGAAGAACCGTCCGGCCTTGCTCTCCGAGGCTCCGGTGAAGGCCCCCTTGACGTGCCCGAACAGCTCGCTCTCGATTAATTCCTCGGGGATGGCGGCACAGTTCATCTCGACGAACAGTTCGTCGCGCCGCTGTGACCGGGCATGGATGAGCCTTGCGACCAGTTCCTTGCCGGTGCCGTTCTCCCCGCTGATCAGAACCCGCCCCTGGGTGG
>JAYUCR010000478.1:0-2930 GCA_043740165.1 Acidobacteriota bacterium
GTTGACCTGCTCCCCGGCCACCGCGCGCTCGGCGGGCGGCAGACCGCGCAAGTCACGCAGAAGCGTGGTGAGGCGGCCCTCCTTCCGCCCCAGGTATCGTACCTTCACGGCGGCGAGCGCGGCATCGTCGGTCGCGGCCGCAAGATCGCGGTCGAACTGCCGGCGGATGTCGTCCACGCGCGTCTGCACGCCCGCCCTCCTGAATGAGATTGCGGCGCGATCGCCATCGTCCTGGTTGCGATCGCCGCCGCGCAGGCCCGGGGGCCCGCTGTGCCCGTTAGCGGCCGAGAGCGGCGCGTGCCGTCTGCGCCACGGTGGTGAAGCCGGCGGGATCGGTCACGGCCAGATCGGCCAGGATCTTGCGATCCAGCCCGACGCCGGCTTTTTTCAGCCCCTGAATGAGGCGGCTGTAGGACAGGTCGTTCTGCCGCGCTGCGGCATTGATGCGAATCGTCCACAAGGTCCGGAAGTCGCGCTTTTTCTCACGACGACCGCGATAGGAGGAAGCCAGCGATTTCTCAACCGCCAGCTTGGCGATTCGATGCAGCTTGCTCTTGCCGATGTAGAAGCCTTTCGCAAGCTTCAATATTTTTTTTCGGCGGGCGCGTCTCTTGGTTCCTCTTTTGACTCTGGGCACGGGGATCTCCTAGGTGCGGCCGTATGGAAGCATCTCGCGGACGCGTCGCCTGTCGGAAGGGCTGACCAGCGTCTCCATGTCGAGCTGGCGCTTTCTCTTGGTGCTCTTGGACGTCAGGATATGGCGTTTGAACGCTTTGCTGCGCTTCGCTTTCCCGGTCGATGACAGGCGAAAGCGCTTGGCGGCGCCGCGCTTGGTCTTCATCTTCGGCATGAGTTTTCCCTCTTAACCTTTCTGACCCGCGGAGGGGGACGGCGCCGGCCCGCTCCACTTCTTCGGTGCCAGGATCATCTCCAGGAACGGGCCTTCCTGGCGGGGATCCGATTCGACGGCCCCGAAATCTCCGACCTCTTCCCGAATGCGGGCAAGGATGCGGTATCCGATGTCGCGATGCATGTTCTCGCGTCCGCGGAAAATCACCGTGGCCTTGACCTTCTTCCCCTTGGTCAGGAAGCGGATGATGTTGTTGCGTTTGAATTCGTAATCATGTTCGTCGGTCTTGGGGCGGAATTTCACCTCCTTGACCTGAATCACTCGCTGCTTCTTGCGTGCTTCCTGCGCCTTCTTGTTGAGGGCGTAGCGGTACTTCCCGTAATCCAGGATGCGGCATACGGGCGGAACGGCCTCCGGAGAAACCTCGACGAGATCGAGGCCCGCCTCCAGCGCCATCCGCAGGGCCTGCTCCGGCGGCATGATGCCGGCCTGACCGCCGTCCGCGCCGATCACACGAACCTCCCGGGCGCGGATTTTCTCGTTGACCCTCAGCTTTTTCTCGATGTTCTTTCCTCCCGTTACGGACCGAGAACGCGCTCCGATTGCATCCGACTCATCAGGCCCACCACGGCCCCGATCGACATGGGGCCCAAGTCGCCCTCCCGGCGACTGCGCACTGCCACCGTGCCGGCCTGAGCCTCCCGATCCCCCGCCACCAGCATGTAGGGGATCTTCTTGAGCTGAGCCTCCCTGATTTTCGCACCGATCTTCTCATTCCGGACATCGACTTCAGCACGAAGACCGGCTTCCTCGAGGGTCTTCCGCACCCCGGCCGCATAATCGGCCGTCCGCTCGGTGATCGCCAGCACCCGCGCCTGGACGGGGGCCAGCCAGAGGGGGAAGGCGCCGGCATAGTGCTCCACCAGGCCCCCCATGAACCGCTCCAGGGATCCGTAGATGGCCCGGTGGACCATGACCACCGGGGTGGCCGACGAATCCGGCGCAATGTAGGTGATGTCGAGGCGGCGGGGCAGGTTGAAGTCGAACTGGACGGTCGGCCCCTGCCACGCGCGGCCGATGGCGTCGAACATCTTGATGTCGATCTTGGGGCCGTAGAACGCCGCCTCCCCCTCGCGCCGCGTGTAGCTCAGGGACCGTGACTCGAGGGCGCGGGTCAGCGCCTGCTCCGCCATCGCCCAGCCCTCGGCGTCGCCGGCATAGTTTCCCGGGTTTCGCGGATCCCAGACCGACAGATCGACTTCGTAGCGCTCATAGCCGAAGGTGCGCAGGAACTCGAGGCACAGGTCGAGCACGCCGATGATTTCACCCTCGATCTGATCCCGGGTGCAATAGATATGGGCATCATCCTGAGTGAATCCGCGCACACGCATCATGCCGTGCAGCACCCCGGACCGCTCGTACCTGTAAACCGTGCCCAGCTCGGCATAGCGCACCGGCAACTCACGGTAGGAGCGCAGTCGCGACTTGAAGATGAGCGAATGTCCCGGGCAGTTCATCGGCTTGATGACGTACCCGATCTCGTCGATCGGGAACGTGAACATGTTGTCCTTGTAGTACTCGAGGTGGCCGGAGGCCCGCCACAGCTCGTCGCGGGCGATGTGGGGTGTCGTGACCATCTGATATCCGTGCCGTCGGTGTTGCTCCCTCCAGTAGTCCTCCAGGACCTGGCGGACGATCGTGCCATGCGGATGCCAGAAGATGAGACCGGGTCCGGCGGATTCCTCGACGCTGAACAGGTCGAGGGCGGGTCCCAGTTTCCGGTGGTCACGCTTTTTCGCCTCCTCCAGCATCCTGAGATGGGCCTGCAGCTCTTCTTCCGTGGCGAAGGCGGTCCCGTAGATGCGCTGCAACTGCTGGTTCTCTTCCGATCCTTTCCAGTAGGCGCCGGCGAGCGAAAGCAGCTTGAAGGCGCCCAGCCGGCCGGTTGAAGGAACGTGAGGTCCGGTGCAGAAATCCATGAAATTGTCCTGCCGGTAGCAGGAGACCACGTCGCCGCCCTTCTCATCCACCAGCTCGACTTTGAGGTTGTCCCCGAGGCTCCGGAAGTAAGCGAGCGCCT
>JAYUCR010000479.1:0-7117 GCA_043740165.1 Acidobacteriota bacterium
GCCCGGTCTACGGCCACGTCGCAGACCATGCCGACGAAGGTGTGCTCGTTCTGGTAGCGGATGTAGGCAAAGCCACGCCCGCGCGCCACCGGCCCAGGCGTCGGGGCGCTGAAGGCCGGCCGGGTCTGCCAGTTGGCCAGGCGGGCGGCGGTCTGCACGACCTGGCGGCTGCGTTCGTCGGCCAGGTACTTCAGCCGGTACTGCACCGGATCCTGGCCGGCGGCGGCCGCCAGCTCGTCGACAAACGACTCGACCGCGAAGGCGTTGAAGGAAGCCTCGACCGATCGCCACCAGCCGCGCGGCACGAGCGAGGTCGCCGCCCGATACTCGACGCGCAGGTTCGGGACGGCGTAGGCGACATCGGCGGCGCCGCCGTGCTCGTCCGATTCCGGCTCCTTCGTGTTCGGATCGTACCAGGCGCTGATCGATGGGGTGACGAAGCGGTGGCGCCAGGCGACCGGCATCCCCGCGCCGTCCAGCCCCGCCGCCATGCGGTGCAGGCTGCACGGCCGGTAGTAGTCGTGCTGGATGTCCTGCTCGCGCGACCAGACCATCTTCACCGGCGCGCCGACCGCCCTGGAGATCTCCGCGGCGTCGAGGATGAAGTCGGGGTTGATGCGCCGTCCGAACCCGCCGCCCAGGAAGGTGATGTTGATCCGGATCGATTCGGCGGGGAGCTTGAGCAGCGTCTTCAGCTCCTCGAGGGCCCACGAAGGAGTCTGGGTCGGGGCCCAGATCTCGCACCGGTCCGCCGTCACGTGCGCCGTGGCGTTCACCGGCTCCATCGGGGCGTGTGCCTGGAATGGCGCTTCATACAGCGCTTCGACGCGGGTCGCCGCCGCCTCGAACGCGCTGTCGAAGTTGCCGTCATCGCGCAGCACCTTGCCGGGGTCCTTGGAGAGGGCGTCGCACTGGCTCCGGATGCTGGCGCTGTCCTCCAGATTCTGGCGGGTTTCGATCCAGCGCGCCTCCAGCGCGTCACGGCCGCGGAAGGCCGCCCAGGTGCTCTCGGCGATCACCGCGTAGCCGCGGCGGAACGGCACCACGGCGCGGACGCCCGGCACCGCCCGGGCCTTCGCGTCGTCAACACCGCCCGGGCGCGCGCCGAAGGTCGGCTCGAGCACGACGGCGGCGTAGAGCATCCCCGGGAGCTTCACGTCGATGCCGTAGAGGGCGCGGCCGTCCACCTTGAGAGGCGTGTCGGTGCGCGGCAGGGCGCGCCCGACGAGGGTGAACGCCTTCGGGTCCTTGAGCGGCGGGTTCTGCGGCACCTCGAGCTTCGCGGCCTGCGCCACGACGGCGGAGAAGGGCAGCCGCCGTCCGGTCGCCGCGTGGAGGATCTGTCCTTTTTCGGTTGCGAGCGTTGCGGGGGCGACCTTCAGCTTTTCGGCCGCGGCGGCGATCAGCATGGCGCGCGCCGCCGCCCCGGCCTTGCGCAGCGGCTCCCAGCTGGTGCGCACGCTGGTGCTGCCGCCGGTGTCGAGATCGCCGAAGCGAGGGTCGAGCCAGGCCTGCTCCACCTTGACGGTGGCGAAGTCGGCGCCGATCTCCTCCGCCAGGATCATCGGCAGTGCGGTGCGCACCCCCTGTCCCATCTCGGATTTGCTGGTCCAGAGTGTGACGGCGCCTGCCTTGTCGATCTGCAGGAAGGCGTTCGGCGCCAGCCGGCCGGTCTCGGCGCCGGCCGCCGCGGGGGTCGCGCCCTCGGTGGCGGCGTGCGCCACGGGGTCGTCCCCGATCCGCAGGCCGATCACCAGGCCGGCTCCCACCGCCGGCACGACACCCAGGAACTGGCGGCGGCTCACCTTCTCGAGGCGGCTCATCGGTCACCCCCGGATGCGCCGCCGGAGCGCGCCGCGCGGTGGATCGCCTGGCGGATCCGCTGGTAGGTGCCGCAGCGGCAGATGTGGCCGGCGAGCGCCGTATCGATGTCCTTGTCCTCCGGCTTCGGATTGGCGGCCAGAAGCGCCGCGGCCGACATGATCATTCCCGACTGGCAGTAGCCGCACTGCGGCACGTCCTCGGCCATCCAGGCCTTCTGGATCGGGTGGGCCCGATTGACCGAGAGCCCTTCGATGGTGGTGATGGCGCCGGCGGTGGCATCGGCGATCTTGGTCTGGCAGGAACGGATCGGCGCGCCGTTGAGGTGCACCGTGCAGGCGCCGCACAGCGACTGGCCGCAGCCGTACTTGGTGCCGGTGAGCCCCAGCGTGTCGCGCAGGACCCAGAGCAGGGGCGTGTCGGGGGCGGCGTTCACGGTGCGCGGGGTGCCGTTGACCCTCAAGATATATTCGGCCATGAATCCTCCTCCCAGGGTGTCGGCATCATACGCCACTGAGGCGAGGGAGGAGCGAGGCGGTGTGCCCCGCAAGGTCCCCTGTTTTTGACAATGTCCGGGGCGTGACGTACGATCCCCGCCACTTGACCGGTCCAATGACAATATCCACCCGCGGTTCATCGCTCCTGAAGCTCTTCGCCGCGACCGCTCTGGTCCTGGCGATGGCCTTGGTGGTGCTGCACGGTTGCGTGCCGCACGATTCGGCCCAGGGGACCTGCGTCGCCTGCCAGTCGCTTTCCGCTCCGGCGCTCATTCCCATGGCCGAGGCGCCGGGGTTGCCGGCCGAATGGAAGCCGTTCCTCGCCATCCCCGTCAGCGAAAACCTGATCGCCTCCAGCGCGCCCCGGCTGCGCCCCCTGCGCGCACCTCCTCTCTCCAAAGCTGCCTGACGTTCGGACCCCTTTTCCCCAGTCCAGCGTGCGATCCCGCAGGCGGCAATCCGCCCGGCCATGGAGGGCCGAGGGTCGCCATTCGAGGAGAGTTGACGATGAAGCCGATGCGAATTTTTCGAGCGGCAGCCGTTGCCGCCCTTTTGATCGCGCCGCCGGCGGTGGCGCGGGCGTCCGACGCCCCGGAAGAGCCCGGGCCGGCAACGGGCGAACAGCAGGAGCTCGACGCCTTGCGGCAGGAGCTCCAGGCGTTGCGCGCGCTGGTCCAGACGCTCCAGCAGCAGCTCGATACGCTGACCGCCGCGGGCGCCGCGAGCCCGGCCGCCACCGCGGCCACGCCCGCGACCCCGCCGGCGACGGCGCCCCCGCCCGCGCCACCTCCGCCCGCGGAGACCCCTTCCGGGGTCGCGTCCCTCCCGGCGGCCCCGCCATCATCGGGGGGATCCTCGTTCACCTCGAATTACTTCAACCCGAGCATTGCGGTCATCGGGAATTTTCTCGGCGTCGGGGGGACCAACGAAACCGAAAATCTCCCGAGCGCCAGCCTGCGCGAGTCGGAGGTCTCCTTCCAGGCGGTGGTCGATCCGTACGCTCGCGCCGACTTCTTCCTGTCGTTCGGCGAGGAGGGGGTCGCAGTGGAGGAGGGGTTCGCCAGCTTCACCTCGCTCCCCTGGGGGCTGCTGGTCAAGGCCGGCAGGATGCGGACCTCGTTCGGCAAGATCAACACGCTGCACCTGCACCTTCTTCCCTGGCCCGACGAGCCGCTCACCTCCGTCAACCTCCTCGGCGGCGAGGAGGGATGGATCGGATCGGGCCTGTCGGTCGGAAAGCTGATCCCGCTCGGCGACGTCTATTCGGAGCTGATCGTGCAGGCGTTCCAGGGCGATGCCGCCGGCCTCTTCGCCGCTCCGAGCCGGAACGACCTCGCCTACAACGGCCACTACCGGATCTTCACCGACCTGACCGAATCGACCAACCTCGACCTGGGGCTCTCCTACGGCGCGGGACCGAACGGGATCACGGAGCACTCCGACACCCGTCTCGAGGGGGTCGACGCAACCTTCCGCTGGAAGCCGCTCCGCACCGCAAGCTACCGCTCGGCGAGCGTGCGCGGGGAGTACATCCGGAGCCGCAAGGACGAGCTGTCGGGGACCGAGACCGCGAATGGCTGGTTCCTTTCGGGCGAGTACCAGCTCGCCAAACGCTGGTTCGTCGGGGCCCGCTACGAGCAGGCCGAGGACCCGGACGACGCGTCGCTCCAGGACACGGGCGAGGCCGCCATCCTGACCTTCTGGCCCAGCGAGTTCTCGCAGCTCCGCGGCGAGCTGCGCCGGCGCAACTACTCGAACGGCGAAACCGCCGACGAGTTCCTGATGCAGCTCCAGTTCGCCATCGGCGCCCACGGCGCCCACCCTTTCTGAGAGGCCACCGATGAAACTCCCCAGGCTTGATTCCTTGCTGATGGCGCTGCTGTGCGTCGCCGGTTCCGCCGCACCGGCCGCCGCCAAGGTCCGGATCGTCTCGACGCTGGACGACTTCTCCTCGATCGCCCAGGGCATCGGCGGCGATCTCGTCGAGACCGAAGCGCTGGCGAAGGGATACCAGGATCCCCACTTCGTCGACGCGAAGCCGTCGTTCATCCTGAAGCTGTCGCGCGCCGACCTGCTGATCGTGGCGGGGCTCGAGCTCGAGATCGGCTACCTGCCGCCGCTCATCGACCAGTCGCGCAACCAGAAGATCCACCCCGGCAACCCCGGCTATCTGGACGTCTCGAACGGCTGCGACATTCTCCAGAGGCCGACCGCCCAGGTGACGCGGGCGATGGGAGACGTGCACCCGTTCGGCAATCCCCACTACTGGCTCGATCCCGACAACGGTCGGATCATCGCCGGCTCCATCGCCGCCAAGCTGTCCGAGATCGACCCCGCCAACCGCGCCGCTTACGAGAAGGGTCTCGCCGCGTTCGACGCGAAGCTCACCGCGAAGGAAGCGGAGTGGAAGGCGAAAATGGCCCCGTTCGCCGGGGCCGAGATCGTCACGTTCCACAACTCGTGGCCCAATTTCGCGAAGCACTTCGGCCTGAACGTGGCCGGACAGATCGAGCCGAAGCCCGGGATCCCGCCCTCGCCGAGCCACACGCTCGAGATCATCAACCTGATCGCCACCGACAAGATCAAGGCGATCCTCGTCGAGCCGTATTTCGACACCAAGACGCCGAAGTACATCGCCGGCAAGACGGGGACGACGGTCCTCGTCTTCTACCCTTCGGTCGGCGGCATTCCGGAGATCAAGGATTACTTCTCGCTCTTCGACACCGACATCAACATGCTCGTCAAGGCGCTCGGAGGAACCCCACAGTGAGTATCACCCAGCTTCTCCTGCCGGCCTTCGTGGCCAGCCTGATCCTCACCGGCATCCATGCCTATCTGGGCGTTCATGTCGTCGAGCGGGGGGTGATCTTCGTCGACCTGTCGTTGGCGCAGATCGCCGCCCTCGGAACGACGGTCGCCTACCTGATGGGGAACGACCTGCACTCGCCGACGGCGTATTTCTATTCCCTCGGCTTCACGTTTCTCGGCGCCGCGGTCTTCGCCTGCTCGCGGGTGCACCACAAGACCCGCATCCCGCAGGAGGCGGTCATCGGGATCGTCTACGCCGTCTCGGCCGGCATCGCCATCCTGGTGATGTCCAAGGCCACCCAGGAGACCGAGCACCTCAAGGAGATGCTGGTCGGCAACATCCTCTCGGTGACCTGGCCGGAGCTGCTCAAGACGGCGATCCTCTATGCGCTCGTCGGCGTGTTCCACTTCGTGTTTCGCGAGAGGTTCCTCCTGGTGTCGCTCGACGAGGCGGAGGCGGAGCGCCGCGGCTGGAACATACGCTTCTGGGATTTCCTCTTCTACGTTTCATTCGGGTTCGTCGTCACGTCTTCGGTCGCGATCGCGGGGGTCCTGCTGGTCTTCTGCTTCCTGATCGTCCCGTCCGTGACGGCGATGCTGTTCTCCGAGCGGCTCGGCCCGCGCCTCGCGATCGGGTGGTCGATGGGCGCTCTCGTTTCCGCGGGCGGCGTCGCGCTCTCCTACGAGCTCGACCTGCCCACCGGCGCCACGATCGTCGGCACCTTCGGGCTCACGCTCCTGCTGGTCGCGGCGATGCGATGGGCCTTCTGGCGTCCCGGGCCGCGCGTCGCCTAGACGCCTGTCCGAGTCAGCGCGCCGCCCAGAGCCCGCGCCCGGCGTCGCGCGCCTCGCGTTCGAGTCGGCGGAACTCCTTCATCCGGCTGAACGGGTAACGGGTCAGGGCGTGCGCATAGCCCTGCCGGAGCAGCTCCACGTTCAGGCAGCGGCCGTCGGGCAGATTCAGGTAGCGCAGCAGGCGGCCGTAGTCGTCGCGGTTCTCGTGCCCCGGATCGCCCCGCAGGATGACGCGCCGGTAATCGGCCAGGCGCCGCACGAAGGCGGTCGCTTCGCGGGCGAAATAATCGGCCGGGCGCTCATGGCGGCCCATCTCCGGCGCATCCACACCGAGCAGGCGCACTCGCTCGCGGCGGCCGTCGAGATCGACGTCGAGCGTGTCGCCGTCGATGACACGCGCCACCTCTCCGGACTCCTCCGGCACGCGGGTGGCGGACGCCGCGGCCGCCGGCCGAAGCGCCGGGGCCGCGAGGGCCGAAAGGACCGCGATGACCGCCGCGAGGATGCCGGCGGCGCAACGGGTGGTACGACCCCCGACCATCCTCGCTCCGGCTCCTAGGCGCGGAGCGCCTTCGCGGCCTTGCGGGCGCGATCGAAGCGCCGGTTGACCTCCTCCCAGCGCAGGTTCTGGAAGAACGCATCGATGTACTTCGCCGCGGCCGCGCCGTAGTCCATCTGGTAGGCGTGCTCGTACATGTCCATCACCAGGACCGGGATGCCGAAGGCGGGCGCCTGGGTGTGCCCTCCCGACCAGCAGGTCTTCAGGTCGCCGGTCTGAAGATTGAACTCGAGGATCACCCAGCCGCTCCCGCTGGCGAGCGCTGCGCCCGTGGCGCGGAACATCTCCTCCCAGCGGCCGGATCCGCCGGGGAGATCGCCCAGGGCCTTCTGGATCGCCCCGTCGGCGCGGCCATCGCCGCCGAGATTCCCGAAGTAGTGCTCGTGCAGGACCATCGAGTTGGTGAAGGCGAGCTCGCGCTCCTTCATGCCGGAGACCATGAAAGGCGGGGTGTCCCGCGTCACGCGCTCCAGCTCCTCTTCGACGCGGTTGAGATTTTTCACCGCCGCGCCGTAGTTGTTCTCGTGATGCGACACGATCATCCGCTCCGACAGCCCGCGCAAACCTCCCGGGGCGAACGGCAGGGGAACGGGCAGGTGCCTGCCGACAGGGGCGGTGCCGAACGTGGACGTGGTTT
>JAYUCR010000480.1:0-2924 GCA_043740165.1 Acidobacteriota bacterium
AGGCGCAGGCGCTGCATGCTGTTGGCCCAGAGATCGATCGCAACGAGATCGCGGCTCACCGACGCGTGCGCACCGCACAGGATCTTGATCGCCTCCGCCGCCTCCACCGCCCCGATAATCGCCGCGATCGGCCCGATCACCCCGGTCGTGTCGCAGGTCTCCATCGAGCCGGGGGGCGGCATGGTGCGCATGAGGCAGCGCAGGCACGGGGTTTCGCCCGGAAGGATGTTCATGGTCAGGCCGTAAGCGCCGACGCAGGCGGCGTAGATGAACGGCCGACCGCGCCGGAGCGCGAAATCGTTCAGGAGGAACCGCGTGTCGAAGTTGTCGGTGCCGTCGAGGAGCAGATCGACTCCCTCGGCCAGCCGCTCGATGTTCCCGGCATCCAGCTGCTCGGCGCGCCCCTCGACGATGACATCGGGATTGATCGCCGCGAGACGGCGCGCCGCCGCGGCCGCCTTCGGAAGCCCCTCCGTCACATCCGCGGCGTCGAACAGCGACTGCCGTTGGAGGTTCGACAGCTCCACCAGGTCGCGATCGACGATGCGCAGCCTTCCGATCCCGGCGCGCACCAGAAGGTCCGCGACATGCGTGCCGAGGGCGCCGCAGCCGACCAGGAGGGCGCTGCCCCGCCCCAGGCGTTGCTGTCCCTCGGGCCCGATGCCCCGGAACAGCTCCTGCCGGCTATACCGCCGATCCCCCTTCATGACGGCGCTCCCGCGAGCGCCATGTCGACGGCGCGGCGCATCACCTCGACCGGCGCCTCGCGGCCGGTGAACATCCGGAACTGGGCCGCCCCCTGGGCCACGAACATCTCGACTCCGCCCAGGACCTCGAGCCCGAGCCTTCGGGCGCGGCGCAGGAACAGGGTCTCCGGCGGGTTGTAGATCAGGTCGTAAACCCTGGGAGCGCGCACCCAGGAGATCGGAATCGGCGTGCGCCGGGTGTCGGGGTGGAGCCCGACCGGCGTGGCGTTGACCAGCAGGTCGCAGCGGAAGCCGCGCAGCCGCTTCCAGGGCAGCGAGCGCGATCCGGTGGCGCGCGCCAGGGCCGCGGCGCGCGCCGGAGTGCGGTTGAAGATCGTCACCTCCGCCCGCGCCCCCCGCAACCCTTCCACCAGGGCGCGCGCCGCGCCCCCCGCGCCCATCACCGCCACCCGCGCTCCGGACAGCCGCATCCGCCTCCGCAGCGGCTCCACGGCGGCCGCCATGTCGGTGTTGTGCCCCTCGAACCGGTTCCAGACCTTGACCACCGTGTTCGCCGCGCCGCAGCGCATGGCGTCGCGCGACAGCCGGTCGAGGTGGGGCAGGATCGCCTCCTTGAACGGGATCGTGACGCTCAGCCCCTTGAGGCGCAGCTCGCTGAGGATCGGCAGGAACTCGGCCATGGTCGTCGCCTCGAACGGCAGATAGATCATGTTCAACCCGAGCGCACGGAGCGCGGCGTTGTGCATGACCGGAGAGAGCGAGTGCCCGATGGGCGAGCCGAGCACCCCCAGCAGCCGCGTGTCGGGCCGGAGCTCATCGGTCCGGTAGATTTCGAGCAGGTCCTCGATGGGCACCTGGCCCGGCGCGGAGCGCGGCGCCCCGGCGCGCGGCGCATAGTGCGCGGCGCTCCCCCAGAGGGGCGCCAGGATGCGGCTCGGGACCCCTTTCGCTCCCATGCAGAAGGCGATCAGCCGCGGATCGCGCGCGCCGCGCAGCAGATCCCGGATGCGGAGGATGTCGCCCGCCAGATCCGCGAAGGTGACCATCTTCACCAGGCCCTTCGGCTCGATCCCGCGCAGCCACTGCAGCCGCTTCGCCAGATCGAGGGGTGTCGCCTGGAAGTCGTGCCAGGAGAGGACGCGTCGCGGTCCGCCCCGGCGGCGCAGGAACGGCTGCCCGGCATCGTCCGGCTCGATGTCGAGATACTCGATGGGAGCGCGCTGCAGCCGCGCCAGGACCACCTCGCGGTCGGCCGGCCGGGCCATGCCGCCCTGCTGCAGGCTGCGCATGGTCATCAGCTTCGGCTTGCCGCGCGCCGTCACCAGCCGATCGAGGTCGAGGTCCTTGATCCGGTCGAGCCGCAGCTCGACCAGGTCGGCGCGCGGATGCGCCTGCCGATAGGCGCTGACCGTGTCGTCCGTGGTGGCACGGGAGACGACCTCGATGAGAAGCGGACGGCGCCGCATGGCGTTCCGGCTCAGCGGCCCGGCCCGGAATCGCGGGGGAACAGATCGGTGCTGAGGTATTTCTCCCCGCGGTCCGGAAAGAGGGTAACGATCCCGCCGCGGCGCTCGCGGCAAGCAATCTGAAGGGCGGCGAAAAGCGCCGTGCCGGAGGAGATGCCGGCCAGGATACCCTCCTTGCGCGCCAGCTCGCGTGTCATGCGGCAGGCGTCCGCGTCGCATACCGTCAGGCGCTCATCCACCAGGCTCCAGTCCATGATCGCCGGAACGCGTGATTCGGTCATGTTGCGCAGCCCCTGCTGGGTGTGCTTCATCTGCGGCTCGACCGACACGACGTGGATCTTCGGGTTCAGCTCGCGCAGCCGGCGCGCCACCCCGACCAGCGTGCCGCAGGTGCCGAGGGTCAGGACCAGCCAGTCGACGTCACCTCCGGTCTGCTCCCAGATCTCCTCGGCGGTGCCGTGATAGTGCGCCAGCGGGTTCTCCGGGTTCTCGTACTGTCCGATGCGGAAAAACCGCCCCGGGCTCTCTTTCTCCATCCGATCCGCCAGGGACCACGCTTCGTCCGACCCCCCCTCGGGCGAGGTGAAGGCGATCTCGGCCCCCAGGGCGTACAGCATCTGCCGCCGCTCGACGGAGACCTTCTGCGCCATGGCGATCACGACGCGGTACCCCTTCACCGCACCCACCATCGCCAGGCCGATGCCGGTGTTGCCGCTGCTGGACTCGAGGAGCGCCATGCCGGGGCGCAGCG
>JAYUCR010000481.1:0-2917 GCA_043740165.1 Acidobacteriota bacterium
ACCGAGAGGGCGACAGCGATCCGCTCGGCGGTCCGGTTGCACAGCCGCACGGAGTACTCGCGGCTCTTCAGCGCCTCGACGTAACTCTTTCCCCGCGCGGCATACTCGTTGACGGGTGTCCCGCCGATCAGGATCTCCATCGAGTACCCGCCGCGCTCGAGCGCGAACGCGTGGCCGGTGGGAACCAGCATCGCGGCGAGGAACAGCGCGGTCGCGAAAAGCGTGATCGGAGAATTGCTGACGATTCGGGTCATGGTCATTCACCTCCATGGGGGTCCGATTCCCGGGCCCGATGGATTAGACAGACCCCGTCCCTGAAAGTTCCCTGGGCCGGACGAGCTCAATTCAGACGATCCAGACGTACTGCGTCAGCAGATGCAGGGCGAGGCCGAGGAGGGCGCCGCCGGCGCCGATGACGAGGCTCAGCGTGTCGATGGCGCGGCGGCGGATGGCCGCCGCGACGAAGGCCAGAGTCATGAGCTGAACGAACGGCGCGACCAGGGGCACGAAGAACAACGCGAGCGACAGCAGCCCCGCGACCCGCAGGCCGAGGCTCCGATGGGGCCGCGACGCCGACCCGCCCGGCGTTCCGGCGTCACTCATGCTTCGCCATGCTGTAGATCCCGAGGTTCATGAGATTGATGATCGCGTTGACGCCGACGTAGCGAAGGGGTTCCCCTGGGAGTGAGCGCGTTTGCCGCAGCGTCCACGCGGGGGGCGACTCGCCGTGGAGCATTCCCGCGAGGAAGGCGCCCATCTTGGTGCCCATGGCGATCCCATGGCCGGCGTAAGCGCCTCCGTAGAGGATCCGGTCCGCCCCGCCCGCCGTCCCGATGATCGGCTCCTGGTCGGCCGTGCTCCCCATCGGTCCGCTCCAGGCGTGTTCGAACGGGTACGGGATCAGGAACGGGTAGGTGGCGTCCAGCTTCCGTCGCAGGGCCGGGAACAGGACCGGGCCGCTGCGGTAGAAGAGGCCGTTGTCGTAGCAGTATTCCGCGCCCGCCCCGACCAGCACCCGCCCGCCGGGCGCCTTGCGACCCCACATGTACATCTCGCCCGACGTCATCACGTGGATCTCGTCGGGCACCCGGCGCAGCACCTCCGCGGGCACCGGGACGGTCACCGCCGCCGCGGTGTGCACCGGGAACATGCGATCGGCCGCGATGCCGAGCCCGGGCGTGTAGCCGTTGGTCGCGACGACGACGCGACAGGCGCTCAACGTGAAATCGTGCCCCCGCACCACAACCGGGGAGCCGTCTTCGATCGACAGCACCCGCGTCCCCTCGAACACCGACGCTCCGAGACCGGCCGCGGCCTGGCGGAGCCCGGAGACATAACGGTAGGGGTCGAGCTGGGTCGCGGGCTCGCGCTCGAGATCGCAATCGATGCCATGCCGGCCGACGAGATCGAGGACGAGCGCCACGTTGTCCCCGGTTCCCTCTGGTGTGCCCATCTCGGTGCCATCCCCCAGCACGCCGCCGCTCCGCCCTGTGGCGCCGAAGCCGACGTACTCCGCCTCGAGGAGGGCGATGCGCAGATCCGGCGTCCGCTGGAGAGCGTGCACGGCGGCCGACATCCCGGTGACTCCACCGCCGATGATTGCGATGTCGGTGCGGAGCTCGCCGCGAAGCGGCGGCGAGACCGCCTGGCGGCCACGCGCGATCCAGAACGACCGGTTGGGCGTCCAGCGGTCATCCTTGAGACAGAGGCGCGCCCCCGCGAACCAGGCGACCCCGGCGCCGCCGACGGCGGTCGTCCTCAGGAAGGAACGCCGTGTGATGCGATTCCGGGCGTCAGGCTGCATTGGGGCCTCTTGCGCACGGCCGGCGCGGAGGTGAATCAAGCTGCATGGTAAACCCAATATGTACATCACGACGCACGGACACAACGACATGCCGGCGGAGAAGCGGCTGGCGGATCAGCAGAAGTGGGGAATCACCCTCTACATGCGGACCCTGGCGAAGGGATCGCCCAAGCCCTGAGCGCGCCGGAGGATTCCGGGGAGCGCTCGGTGTTCACTACCTGATGTCGAGCTACAACAATCCGCGATAGTGCCGCCCGCGCCAGCCCATCCCCGGCAAACTAGCGTCAATCGAGCTTGTGTGATAAAAATCGGGCACACGTTTGAACATTGGGGCCTGTTTCTCGCTCGGGCATCGCGATTTCGTGTTGCCGTCGCGACTTCCGAGGCGAGACTCGAATGCCGGGGGAGAACATCGACATGAATACGGGGAAATGCGCAGTGGCCGTGGCGTTCGCGATGAGCGTCGCCTGGGGTTCGGACGCGTGGGCGAAGAAGGTCACCTTCGACACGGCGCCGGTGACGCAGGGTCGCGTCTCCATCGACGGGAAGTTCATCGGGGTCGCGCCCGTGACCGTCGACCTCAAGATTCCCATCAACGGGAGCGTCGCCACGACCGAGAAAGAGGGATCGCTCGGATTGTGGCCGGCGCAGTTCGACAAGAACCAGAAGGGGCCGGTGGTGATCCGCCTGGAGGAAGACCAGGCCTACAAGCAGACCATCGTTTCCGACGTCGCGAACAAATGGCAGACGATCGAGCCGTCGACGCAAATCAGCGAGGATGATGCCTGGAAGAAGATCATCAGCATCGTCACGGACAACTTCAACGATGTCGAACAGCTGGACAGGGCGAGCTTCTACATGCGCACGGCATGGAAGGTCCGCCGTTACGCCTATTCCATCACGAGGGAACGGCTGGTCATCAAGCGGGGCGTCGCGGACAAGCTGACGATCAAGGTCCAGATCGAAAGCCAGGTCCATTACCTGAACCCGACCTCATCCGGGACAACGGCTCAGAACGCGCCGCCACCTCGCGACGAAGATTATGAGGCGTCCAATCGCGTCTTTGCGGCCGACGCCGACACCCTCAGGATTCTGAGAGAACAGCTCTAGGGA
>JAYUCR010000482.1:0-7088 GCA_043740165.1 Acidobacteriota bacterium
CTCACCCGGCTCGCGGTGAACCTGGGGATGAGCCTCGGTCCGGCGGTCGGTGGATTCGTCGTCCGCGTGTCGTTCTCCGCCATATTCATCCTCGACGCCCTCACTTCCCTCGCGGCCGGGGCGCTTCTGATTCTCGCCACCCGTGATCCCGCTCCAGAGAGCTCGCCGCCGGCCGCGGCGCGCGGCGTCTCGGGCGGCGCATCGAGCGGCGCGGTGCGCGCCACGGCGGACGCCGGAGCGCCCATGACTGGGCGGACGCCGCGGGGTCTTGCCGATCGGCGCTATCTCTACTTCCTGCTGGCGCTGATGCCGATCGAGCTGGTCTTCTTCCAGGATCAGTCGACCCTGCCGCTGTTCCTGGTGCGCGATCTCGGCCTGCCGGAATCGACCTATGGCCTGATGTTCACCATCAACACCCTTCTGATCACGCTGATCGAGGTGCCCCTCATCGCCGCCACCTCCGAATGGTCCTACCGCCGCATGCTGATCCTCGGGACTCTCCTGACCGGGTGCGGATTCGGCGCGCTCGGACTGGTGCAGGGCTGGCGCGGTGTCGCGGCCCTGGTGGTGGTCTGGACCTTCGGGGAGATGGTCCTGCTTCCCGGCAGCGCCGCGTACGCATCGGAGGCGGCGCCGCCGGGGCGCCGCGGCGAGTACCTCGGCCTCTACTCCATGTCGTTCAGTATCGCCTTCGCCGCCGGCCCCTGGCTCGGGACCCGGCTCATGGAAGGCATCGGCGGCCGGCCGATCTGGATCGCGGCGCTCGCCTGCGGGTTGCTCTCGGCCCTCCTGTTCCTGCGTCTCCGGCCGCCGCGTCCGGAACAGAATGCGGCACCCGCCGTGTAGAATGACGCGTTCCAGGGAGGATCCCCGGTGACTTGTCTTCGGATCGTCGCTTGCGCACTGCTTCTCACGCCTCTCGTCCCGGCGCGCGCCGCCATCGCGGCCCCCGCCGCCGCCCAGGCGGCCGCACCCGCGTCCCCCGCAGCGGCCCAGGCGGCGTCCGGCCCGGCCGCGCGCCTCGAGGATCTGGCGTTCATGGCGGGATGCTGGATCGGTGTCGAGCGCGGCATCACCTCCGAGGAGTGCTGGATGGCGCCCGCCGGCGGCATGCTGGTGATGATGCACCGCGATCTGCTGCCGGGCGGCAAGACCTCGTTCGAGTTCGCGCGCATCGTCTCCGACGCCTCGGGGATCGTCTACCTCGCCAGCCCGCGGGGGGCCGCGCCCACGCCGTTCCGGCTCGCGGCATCCTCCAGGAACCACGTCGAGTTCGCCAATCCGGAGCACGACTACCCGCAGCGAATCATTTACTGGAGCGAAGACAAGGACACGCTCCACGCGAGGGTCGAGGGGGCGCAGGGAGGCCAGACGGTCTCGGAGGAATGGACATGGAAGAGGAAGCCGTGACCCTGCCGGTCGGCTTCATCGGCCTCGGGATCATGGGACGGCCGATGGCCGGGCACATTCTGCGCGCCGGCTTCCCGCTCACCGTCTTCAACCGCACCGCGGGGCGGGCCGACGAGCTTGTCGCCGCGGGAGCGCAGATTGCCGACTCGCCGGCCGCGGTCGCCGCGGCCTCCGACATCATCATCGTAATGGTCACCGATTCCGCCGACGTCGAGGAGGTGGTCGGCGGTCAGCACGGCATCCTGACGGCGGCGCGCCAGGGCTCGGTCGTGGTCGACATGAGCACCATCGCCCCGGCGACCGAGCGGCGCCTGGCGGAACGGCTGCGCGAGCTCGGCGCGCACCTCGTCGACGCGCCGGTCTCGGGCGGCGACGTCGGGGCGAAGAACGCCACCCTGGCGATCATGGCGGGGGGCGATGCCGCGGCGCTCGATCGCGCCATGCCGGTCCTGCAATGCCTCGGGAAGAGCGTCACCCACTGCGGCCCGGTCGGCAGCGGCCAGCTCGCCAAGCTGTGCAACCAGATCCTGGTCTCGGTGACCCTGCTGGGAGTGAGCGAGGCGATCACCTTCGCCCGCAAGAGCGGCCTCGACCCGGAGGTCATGCTGCGCGCCGTCGGCGGCGGCGCCGCCGCTTCCTGGCAGCTCGCGAATCTCGGGCCGCGGATCCTGAACGACGATGTCGCGCCCGGTTTCATGGTCGATCTGATGCAGAAGGACCTGCGTCTCGTGGAGGAGGCGGGGGCCGAGGCCGGCACCCCGCTTCCGGCGACCTCCCTGGTGCGGCAGCTGTTCCGCGCCGCGCAGGCGCGCGGCGAAGGGCGCGCCGGCACGCAGGTGCTGGGGCGGGTTCTCGACCGTCTGGCTGGTTCCTCGGGTTGACCGTGACCCAGGGCGACCCTATCTTGTGCGGGGTCAGGACGTTCGGCCCCGATGGGCGACAAAGGAGAGGGCAGGCGATGCGGCGAGGTCGCGCGGGTTGGCCTATTCTGCTGCCGGGCTTTTCCTTGATGGCCTTGATGGCTGTCATGGCCGGAATCCCCTCGCCCGCCACGGCGCAGACGAAGACCCGTCCGATTGACGTCCTGGCCAAGCCGGCCCCCCCCGAAGAGCCGCGCAACCGGATCGGGGTCGATTATGAATACGAAAACTTCAACCGCGACCTGACCCCCTGGAACTGGGTCTCCCTCGAATACTCCCATCGATTCGACTGGGGATCGCTCATCGGCCGCGCCAACTGGGCGCACCGGTTCGACGAGTCGGCCGAGCAGTACGAGATCGACGCCTACCCCAAGCTGACGAAGAACACTTACCTTTACCTGAACTTCGGCGTCGCCCCCGACAGCTTCTTCCCGGAGCAGCGGTACGGCGCCGAGATCTTCTGGAACCTGCCGAAGCACTGGGAGGCTTCGGGCGGCCTGCGGCGCCTGGAGTTCGAGGACACGGTGGTACACATCCTCACCGGCTCGGTCGGCTACTACGCCGGGAACTACTACTATTCCGCCCGCCCCTGGATCTCGAACCGGCCGGGCGATACCGCGGTCTCTCTCAGCCTGCTGATGCGGCGCTACTTCGCCACGCGGAACGATTACTGGACCATCCGGCTGTCGGGCGGCCAGGGGGCCGACGCCGACATCACCGCCGACGAGCTGATCCTCAGCAAACACGGCAGCCTCACCTTCGAGTGGCAGAAGATGTTCCGGCCCCTCTGGATCGTCTCCGCCAAGGCGGGGGGCGATACGCGCGAGTTCGAAACCGGAAACGATCGCCAGAGCTGGATCGTCGGTGCCGGGCTCAAGCGGTTGTTCTGAGTCGTGGCGTGAAGCGCGCCGGCCTTTTCCTTTCCCTCTGGCTCCTGGTCGGCTTCTCCATCGGCAGTGGCATCCTGCTCGGTCCGGTACGCTGGGTGACGAACCTCTGTCGCGCCCGTGGGGCGGGCGAGACCGTGGAGCGGCTCGCCGTCGGCGCCGTCATCCTGCTCCTGATCGGCGTGACCGCCGCTGTGGCGGCGGCGCTGATGCGAACCACCCTGAGCACCGAGCGGTTGGAGGTGCGGGCCGGAGTCCCCATCCTGACCCTCGTCGCGGCGGCGGGCGCGCTCTGGCTCTGGATGACGCCGAGCCTGATGCGCGGCGAGAACGGAGCGCTGACCACGGCCGGCCTGCACTTCACCTTCGGCCCCTACCCCGACGAGGAGCGCCTCGCGGAGCTCAAGCACGAGGGGTACACCGCCGTCGTGTCGCTCCTGCATCCGGCGGTGATCCCGTTCGAGCCGCGCCTGCTGGCGCAGGAAAAGGACGCCGCGGCGCGCGTCGGCATCGAGCTGATCCAGCTCCCGATGCTCCCCTGGGTGAGCGCCAACACTTCGGCCCTCGACCGCATCCGGGCGCTGGCGCTCGCCGGGACCGGCCGCTACTACGTGCACTGCTACCTCGGGCGGGATCGCGTGATGCTCGTGAAGCGGATCGTCGAGCAGACCGGCACGGCCCGGACCGAATCGCTCACCGCGGCGCAGGAATTGGAGGGGAACCAGCCGTTCGAACGCGGCGCGGTCGTGCACCTGGATGACCGCGTGCATGTCATACCGTTCCCGACCGACGAGGAGTTCCTGGGGCGACTCGCCGGCGGCCAGGTCGCGCAGGTGGTCTCGCTCCTCGACCCCCACGATCCCGACGATCACGGCTGGATCGAAAAGGAACGAAGACTCCTGGCGCAGACGCAGCTCCCGTATCTCCACCTTCCTCTCTCCAGGGATCCGTTCGATTCGTTCGCCGTGCTCGAGGCGGCGCGGCACGTGCGCACGCTGCCGGGCGAGATCGCGGTGCACGATTTTCTGGCCGCCGACTCCGGACGCGCACCGGTGGCCGAGGCTTTCGTGCAGGCGTTTCGCTCCGGCCGTCCGCCGCTGCCGCCCAGCCTGTTCACCGTGCCGCTGGCGGCGGGATCGGCGACCGTCCTGGCGCCGCACGTCGCCGCCGGCCCGCGCCCGCTCCCGGAGGAATTCGGGAGCTATCTTGTGCCGCGCGGCGTGCGCGGCGTGGTTCACGTCGGCGATGACGCGGCGCGCGGCGCGCGTGCCGATCGCACAGCGGCGATGGCGGCGGGGCTGACCTGGCGCAACGTGCCGCGCGGCGACGAGGCGGGGCTGACCGGGGCGCTCGCGGACGGCGGACCGTTCTATCTCTACGGCGACTTGCCGCCGTCGGCGCGCGCCGCGATCACGGCCCTGTTCGGGCCGGCGGTTCCGGGCGCCGTGCGGGAAGACGCCGAGACACGCTTCGCGGCGATCCCCACGAAGCCGGCCCCCGTGCCTGCGCCCGCCGCGATATCGGCCGCTGCGACTTCGACGGTTTCGGCCGCCGCGGTCGGGGGCATCGGCGCGCCACCGGCCGCCGCGGACGCGACGCTCTCGCCGTCCGGGCCGATCGTCCAATTCCTGCGTCTCGCCGTGCCGGACGCTTTCACGATCATCCTGCTCGGGCCGCCGCTGCTTCTGTTCGCCGCCTTCGCCGCGGCGGCGTCGGGCTGGCTGCGGGTGCGACGCGGGCTCCAGGTCGCCTACACCCGCAAGGGTTTCCACTTCGCCATCTTCACCGTGGCCGGCCTGCTCCAGTTCGCGGGGGGGCTGCCGGTCGTGATGCTGTTCGGGGGGATCGTCAGCCTGGTGGTGCTGTACGCCGTGGTGCGCGGCGACGGCTTTCCGTTCTACGAGGCGCTGGCCCGGCCGGCCGATGCACCGCGGCGGACCCTGTTCATCATGGTGCCGCTTCTGACGACCGCGCTGGGCGGACTGCTCGCGAACCTCTTCTTCGGCGCCGCGGCGATCACCGGCTACCTGGTCGGCGGCTGGGGGGACGCCGTAGGCGAGCCGGTCGGCACCGCCTTCGGCCGCCACCGCTACCGCGTCCCGTCGTTCGGCGGCGTCCGCGCCACGCGCAGCATCGAAGGCTCCACCGCCGTGTTCCTGGCCGGCGGGCTCGCGGCGACGCTGGGCCTACTGGCTCAGGGAGCGTCGCCGGCGCGCGCCTTGGGCGTCGGCCTGCTCTGCGGAATCGCGGGTGCGCTGGTCGAGGCGTTCAGCACCCACGGCATGGACAATCTCACCGTGCAACTGGCCGCTGCCGGCACCGCGTTCTTACTGCTCCGCTAGGAGTCTGTCGGAGATTTCGCCTGCCGTCCCTCAGTGGTGGCCGCCGCCGTGCGGCCTGCCGCCACCACCGGCCGGAGGCCGCGCACCTCCGCCGCCACCGCTCCGGTACCCCTGCACACGGGCCGACCCGCGCTCGCGGGACTGGTAGGAGCGCTCGAGCGACGAGGACGGAGCGCTAGGTCGCGGCGGCGGTCCCGCGGGACGGCCCGATCCCGGCGGCGGGCCTGGAGCCGCATGGGTGGGCGGTGCCGTCGCCGGAGGAGGAGCCGGATGGGCTCCCGGCCCGTGAGACACTGGGGCTGACGGAGCGGGAGGCGCCGAGCCGGGCGCAGGTCGCCCTCCTGTCGGATGCCCCGCGGGCGGCGTGGCCGACCCCGGCGTCGCGTGGTGCGGCAGCCCGTTGCTTCCGTCCTGAGTCTGCGGCGCCGGTTTCCAGCCCGACTTGTCGCGCGTCTGCCAGCCGGTGTTCGTCCGGCGATAGACGTTGCCATCCTTGCCCGCGTAAACGTTGTTCGGCAGGTTCGCGGCGTGCGGCGGGACCGGGCGGGCCGCCCTGTCGTGCGGGACGCCTACGTTCCGCGGCGCGTTTCCTGGCCGTCTGTAAAGGTTGTTCTGGCCGCGCGGATTGTGCGACGGATGCTGCCCGTCGTACCGGGGCTGGCGGGTGCCGTAGTAGTTGTTGTTGCTGTTGTAAACGTTCACGGTTCCGTGCCCGGGGCGGTAACAATACCCGCCCGGCCCCCACCACCCATAGGAATATGGGTAGCCATAATACGGATAGCCGTAACCGGCATAGCCGTAGTACGGGTAGCCGTAACCGCCGTAACCGATGCCGAAGGAGCCGAAGCCGAATCCAAAGCTGACCCCGAAGCTCCAGCCGTAGTACGAATTGTAGTGGGCCCCGAATCCCCACGTGAGCGGACGCGGATAGTAGGCGGAGCCGTACCAGCCGGGGTAGTACCATCCGGTGCCGTAAACGACCGTGTTGTAGTACGGATAGCTGCCGAGGTAGCCGGGGAGGTAGCCGACGTAGACCCAGTCCGGCGTCGAGTCGTACACGTAGACGTACTTGGTGTTGTAGACCGGCGACTCGGGCGGGATCTGCTGCACGTCGTCTGGCACCTCATCGGCCACCACCCATGGGCCGGCGGGGGTGTCGGACAGGAACCAGACCCCCTGATCGCAGACGTAGTACTTCCCCTTGATCCGCAGGACCTCCGAACTGGTGTTGACGGCATAGGCGATCTTGGTCTTCGGGATCGACTTGAACTGCGGCTCGCCGTCGTAGGTGACCTCGGTCGTCGCTTTGGATCGCTCGATCGCCGAGGTCTGCGGCAGCTGCGCGTCCACCAGCGCCTCCTCGGCCTGCGGCGTGCCGGCGACGTGCGCCAGAACATCGCCCGCCTGCGACTTCTCCGGAATCGACGCGAACGACTCGGGGAGCGCGTCGGGGCGCACGAACTCCCACGGCCCCTCGAAGGAGTCGCCGCGGTACCAGCGCCCCGAGAGAAGCACGTAGTTCTTCTGCG
>JAYUCR010000483.1:0-2909 GCA_043740165.1 Acidobacteriota bacterium
GCTTCCGCATCCGCACCCCCTTCCGCCGCTTCACCAAGGATCGGGTGATTCGGATGGGACGTGATCTGCCGCTCTTCCGGACCTTCTCCTGCATCAACCCGAGGCGCGGCCGGCACTGCGGCGACTGCTGCAAATGCAAAGAGCGGATCGACGCCTTCATCGCCGCCGGGGTGGCGGATGGGACCGACTATGCCGGCGGGCCGGGGGCGCTGGCGGCGAAATCGACGTTGCGAGCGGGCGCGGGAGGCGGACCGGCGGCGAGGGCCACCACCCGGCAGGCCCCGAACAACGCCACCAGCGTGAGATAGGACGTCACCATGAGCGTCAGCCCCTGCGGCAGGCTGGGGACCGGGTCCTTCCCGTCGGGCCCCTGAAGGAAGTGCGCCACCGCTCCCAGGATCGCCGTCGGCGCCACCAGGGCCAGGAGCTGCAGCGATTCGCGGCGCCGCGCGCGGAACATCCGGACCCCGTCGCGGATGGGAGCGCCGCGCGCCCCGCGCTCGCGCAGCAGGATCGCCAGCGGCGTGCTGTAGAGCGTCAGGAGGAGCACCACCGTCTCGGCCACCGGGCCGGCCCAGTACAGCGCTATCGGCAGCCAGTCCTGCAGCGCCTGCGGCGTGGCGAAGGCTGCGTGCCACCCCCAGGCTCCCAGGAGCAGCGGCGTGTAAACCAGCACGCCGAGCTTGAGCTGCAGCCAGAGCAGGGGGAGGAACAGGACGGCGGCGTAGTGCAGGAAGGAGGGCTTCTCGCGGCGCCCGGCGGCGGCGTGAAACACCATGCCGAGGATCCCGAACGCTCCCCCCCAGGCGATCACGAAGGCGAAGAACAGGGGGCCGCTCCAATCGGCATCGTCCCCGGCCAGCGCCAGGACGATGCGCAGCATCAGGTCGATGAGGGTGTAGAGCCCGACCAGGTGGAAGCGCGCGTTGATCCCGGCGAAGCTCTCGCGCAGAAGGCTCGGGCGCGGTGCTTCGACGGGGCCGGCGGAAGGGTCAGTGCTCAGGGACGTACGCGGCCACCGACGAGGGCGTCTCCCACAGCCGCACCTCGCAGACATCGAGCCCGGACGAACGCGCCCGATCGCAGATCAGCCGGGCGATCGCCTCGGCCGTCGGGTCGCTGTCCATCAGGAAGAGGGGCTCGTCGTGGCCGCGCAGCACTGCCGCCAGCGGGTCGTCCTTGTGCAGCAGCAGCTTGTGATCGAGATTCTGGTCGATGAAGGAGCGCACGACACGGCTGATCTCCGAGAAGTCGGTCACCATCGACTGGCCGTCGAGCGTTTTCGCGGCGACTGTCACCTCGACGCGGCCATTGTGCCCGTGCAGGTGGGCGCACTTGCCCTGGTAGCGGAGGAGGCGGTGCCCGTAGCAGAACTCGATAATCTCGGTGACGGTGAACATGGAGGGGCGGAACGCTAACACAGCCTCACAGGGTGGTCAACCTTCCAGGGTCGCGAGAATCTTCCCCACCAGCGACGAAGTCGGCAGCCGGCGCGCGGTTGCCGGGGAGACCCAGGTGTAGCTCCGGCCGCGCGGCGGTGCGACGAGACGCGCGGCCCGCACCTCCACTTCGAAACGCCGGAAGGTGATGGTGTGGCGCACGCTTCCCAGCCGACGACCGAGACGGAGGCGGAGCCCGCCCGGCCGAGGCGCGCCAGGCACCTCGGGGAACTCCCACAGGCCATCCAGCAGCCCGGTCCGTGCCCGGCGGTGCATCAGCAGGCGGCCGTTCCGTCGCACGATCGCGATCGTCTGCTGGAGACGCACAGGGGCTCGCTGGCGACGGACCGGAGGAATCGTCTCCTGCAGTCCGGCGGCGCGCGCCGCGCACGACCGCGCGATGGGGCAGCGCCGGCAGGCGGGGGCCGAGGTGGAACAGACGGTCGCCCCCAGCTCCATCAGGGACTGATTGAGATCGGCGGGCGATGGAGAGGCTTCGACGAGGGCCCGCGCGGCGCCCCAGAGGCGCTGCTGCGCCGTCCGTCCGCGGGGATCGCCGCGCAGCAGGAGGAGCCGCGACACGACCCGCGCGACGTTCCCGTCGACGATCGGCTCCGGCCGGCCGAAGGCGATGCTGAGGATGGCGCCGGCGGTGTAGCGCCCGATCCCCGGGAGGGCGAGCAGCTCCTCGCGGGTCGCGGGGATCCGCCCGCCATGTTCCGCCGCCACGACCCGCGCCGCCGCGTGCAAGTGCCGCGCCCGGCGGTAGTAGCCGAGCCCGGACCAGGCCGCCAACACCTTCTCGACCGGGGCGCGCGCCAGGGCCTCGAGGGTCGGGAAGCGCAGCAGGAAGGCGACGTAGTACGGCTCCACCGTCTTGACGGTCGTCTGCTGCAGCATGATCTCGGAGACCCAGATGCGGTACGGGTCCCGGGTTCTCCGCCACGGCAGATCGCGACGGTGGCGGCGGAACCAGGCGACCAGGCGGGAAGCCAGCCGGGCGGCGTCATCTTGAGGGATTCGGCCGGGAGTTCGGGGGAGACGCACGGGGCCGATTATAATGGCCGCGTGAGCCAGCCCGGCGCGCCCCTGGGGATCGACCGTCACGCACGGTTGTACCGTGACAACGACTTCGTCTATCCCGTCCTGTCGCGCCGCGCGCGCGGGATCTCCATCGGCATCAACCTCAATCCCGACAAGATCTGCAACTTCGACTGCATCTACTGCCAGGTCGATCGCACCGCACCACCCGTGATCCGCGAGGTGGACGAGCCCAAGCTCCTGGAGGAGCTGCGCAGTGCGCTGCGCGACGCGCGCAGCGGCGAGCTGTTCCGCCGCAGCGAGTTCGCCGCCCTGCCACCCGGCCTGCGCGCGGTGCGCGACATCACCTTCGCCGGCGACGGCGAGCCGCCCTCGTATCCCAATTTCCTGGGGGTCGTGCGGGAGGTGCTGCGGATCAAGGAGGAGGAG
>JAYUCR010000484.1:0-2908 GCA_043740165.1 Acidobacteriota bacterium
AACGGCGGCTGCATCGGCGTCCCTTTCACCGCGTGGCGCGCCGCCACCTTCATCTTGGGATTCATTTCGGCCTCCACTCGAGCGTCAGGTCGGTCGGCCCAGCGCCCCGACATCGTGCCGGACGCAGATGTGCTGATGGTTCGCGCTGGAGACGACCCTCGCCTCGCGCTCCCGGTAGACGACCTCCCCCATGCCGGCGGCCCCCAAGGGGGCGACCATTTCATAAGGACCCAGACGGATAGCGGAGCTCAGAGGCATGGACGCGGCAGAATAGCAGAATTGCCAGGCCGACGCGGGGGTCCTCAGCCGTTGAACTTGTAGCCCATGCCGTGCACCGTCAGGAGGTATTGCGGGTCGGCCGGCTTCCCTTCGATCTTCTTGCGCAGCTTGGCGACGTGCATGTCGACGGTGCGTGTCAGCGGCGCTTCGTCGTAGCCCCAGACCTCGTCCAGGAGCTTGTCGCGCGGGATCACTTCACCCTTGTGCTCGACGAAGTAGCGCAGGAGGCGCAGCTCGCGGGCCGACAGGTCGAGCAGCTTCCCTTTCCGGCGCACCTCGGCCTTCTTGAAGTCGATGCTGATCTCGCCGAAGCGGTACGAGTCGGCTCCCTGGCCGGTCTGGCCGGAGGCGCGCCGCAGCAGGGCCTCGACGCGCGCCATCAGCTCCATGAAGCCGAACGGCTTCGTGACGTAGTCGTCGGCGCCCAGCTTCAGCCCCAGGACCTTGTCGATCTCCTGTCCGCGCGCGGTCAGCATGATGATCGGCACGCTGCTGCCGGTCTTGCGGATTTCCTTGCAGACGTCGAGGCCGCTCATCTTCGGCAGCATCACGTCGAGGATGATGAGATCGGCCCCCGCGCTCTTCGCCTTCTCCAGGCCGGCGGCGCCGTCGGCGGCGAACACCACCTCGTACCCTTCGTAGGAGAAGCCATCCCTGAGGGCCGCTCCCATCGATTCATCGTCCTCGACGATCAAGACCTTCGGCATCGCTCACTCTCCTTCACGGGATGGGGACGACTCGCGGATCGGCAGGCGGAGAGCGAAGATACTGCCGCGCCCGGGCTCGCTCTGCACGGTCACCCGGCCTCCGTGCACCTGCACGATGTGGTGGATGAGGGACAACCCGAGGCCGCTCCCCTTGACCTCGTGCACCAGGCCGGTGCTGACGCGGTGGAACCGGTCGAAGATCTTCTTCTGCTCCCCGGGCGGGATGCCGACGCCGTGGTCCTCCACTGACAGCACCACCTCTTCCCCTTCGCGCGCCAGGCGCACGCCGATCACACGGGCCTCGCCCGAGAACTTCACCGCGTTGTCGAGCAGGTTGTGCAGCGCCTGCGACAGCGCGTCGGCGTCGGCGAACAGCGGCGGCAGCGGCGCCTCGGGCAGGTCGACGCGCACCGAGAAGCCGCTGTGCTTCAGGTACATCTCAAAGCTCTGCAGCGTCCCCTCCACCATGGCGCGCATGTCGGTCGGCGCGAAATGATACGTCTTGCGTCCCGACTCGATGCGCGAAAAGTCGAGGATGTTTTCGATCAGACGGGACAGCCGGCGGCTCTCGCGCTCGATCTGCTCGCCGTACTCGCGCACCTTCTCGGGCGTCTGCACCCGGCCGAGACGCAGAAGCTCCGCGAACACCCGGATCGACGCCAGGGGCGTGCGCAGCTCGTGCGACACGTTGGAGACGAAATCCGATTTCATCTGCGACAGCCGCATGGCGCGATCGGCGGCGCGCAGCGCCAGCACGATGCCGCTCACCAGGAACAGCGCCAGGACCGCCGCCAGGGTCACGTTGATGGCGAAGTTGGCGCGCGCCCAGCGCTCCGGGGTGGAGCGGTGGCTGTGCAGGACGAGCGTCCAGTCGGTGAAGACGAACGGGAACCGTCTGGTCACCACCTCCGCCTTGCCGGGGGGATCCTCCACCCCGAACACGATCCGACCGGCGCCGTCCTTCACGAAGACCTCGATGTCCCCTTCCGTGTTGTACGAAAAGAACTCCGGCAGCGCCTTCTTGATGATCGCGGGAAGCAGGGTGGTGCGGAAGAAGTTGACGTCGAGCACCATCCCGGCCACCCCGACGACACCGGATGACGCGTCGAGGATCGGGTTGAAAATGAAGCGGTACTCCTGGTTGCGCTCGTCGACGCTCAGCGCCCCGCCTTCCGGCTGGCGCTGGCGGATCGACAGCATGGCGGCGATCATCGCCATCGTCTCGTCCGACGCCGGGGCGATCGCCAGGGTGCCAGTGGCCTCGTCGAAGTTCCGGTAGGAGCCGTAGGTCTCCTGCGTGAAATCGACCAGGAACAGGCGGGCCGCCCCCTTCACCGGCTTCTGTTTCCAAAGAAGCGCGACCTGCTCGGTGTGCCCCGAGCTCAGCGCTTCGACGGGGATGTTGAGCGCCCGCTCGGCGGCCGAGCGGTAGTAGTACTGCACCTCGGATCCGATCGCTTCGAGATAGTTGTTGAGGGCGGCGCGCCGCGCGATGGCGGTGGTCTCCTGGAGCCGCTTCAGCCAGGTGAACTGCAGGCCGAAGAGGACGACCAGCGGCAGGAGCACCGCCACGAATCCGGCCCACAACGTGTGGCGCTGCACGAACGCCAGGGGCCGGGAGAAGACGCCGTCGTCTCGCATGGCGCCGAATATACCGCCAACCGCACCGCGCGCATCCCCCGCGGGACGAGGATTTACAGCCAGTTGACAACCGAGACAACGTTTTACAGCCGCGCCGCGGACTTTTACAGACCCCCACCGTACACTCCAGCACGTAGTAAGAGACGTCACGGAGGCATTACCGATGGTCACAGAGAACCGGTCCGGCAGCCGCCACGAACGACCCGGACGTCTTAGTCCCCCCCAACTCCCTCCCACCTCACAGAGCGAGAACCAGAGCAATCGGCGACAGGCGGCTGCCG
>JAYUCR010000485.1:0-2905 GCA_043740165.1 Acidobacteriota bacterium
TGGAGCTTGTCCTCTTTCCGCTACGAGCTCATGGAGAACCCTTACGCCAGCCTGTTCGGCGCCACCATTCAGCACGGAAAGGTGTTCGCAGCCTTCGCGTGCGTCTGGATCATCGATCAGGAAATGAAGATCAACAACGTCGCCGTGCACCCTCGATGGCGTGGGCGCGGGATCGGCAGCCGGCTTATCGGGTACCTGCTGGAGTTCGGCGCGCAGCAAGGTTGCCTCGAAGCCACCCTGGAGGTGCGCCCCAGCAACCAGGTGGCGAAACAAATCTACGATCGGCTCGGGTTCCGAACCGTGGGACGGCGGCGTGGCTATTACAGCGACACGCACGAAGACGCCCTGGTCATGACATGCGCTCTGACGCCCCGGACGATGTGGCGCTGAAGCCTTGCACCCCTTGATCCGGGGTGCTAGACTCAACCCAGATGCTGCCCTTCGGATCGCCCAGTCGCTGCGCTCGAAACCCCACCAGAGCAGGAGGTTAGAACGATGGTGCATCACCAGGAAGATCTCAGACGGGAGCTCGCGAGCAAGAGCCCCGAATTCAAGAAGTTGCTCGACGACCACGCGACCTACGAGTCCCGCCTCGAGGAGCTGCAGGGGAAAGCGAGCCTCGAAGACGCCGAGCGCCTCGAAACCGTCAACCTCAAGAAGCAGAAGCTGCATGTGAAAGATCGGATGGAGCAGCTCCTGAGGGAGCATATCGAGAAGACCACTGGAAGCGCCGTCCGACACTGATCCGGCGGCTTCCATCGTGCCGTCTTACCTGAGGGGTGTTGTTCACGCACCCCTTTTTTTTCACAGGTCACCGATGCCGATAGCCGTGCAGGCCGTCCCCTTCCTCGTGGGCCTCGCCGTCCTGGCGGTCGTCTGCGGGTGGGCCTTCGGGCCGTGGGCCGCATCTCCCGGCCTGGTCCTGTTCGGTTTGGTCGCGTTTTTCTTCCGGGATCCGGAGCGTGCGTCGCCGCCCGGTGAAGATTTGATTCTCTCTCCGGCCGACGGCCGCGTCACGGCCGTCGAACGCCGGCCCGAGGGGGCCCGGGTGTCGATTTTTCTTTCACTGTTCAACTGTCACATCAACCGTTCCCCGGTCAACGGCTCCATCCTTTCCGTGGAGCACACCCCCGGGCGATTCCGGCCGGCGTGGGATCCGCGCGTCGATCGGGAAAACGAACGCAACCACCTGGTGATTCGATCCGAATCGGGCACCTACGGCGTGACCCAAATCGCCGGCATCGCCGCGCGGCGCATCGTCTGCGCCAAGCGACCCGGGGACCGTGTGCAGCGCGGGGAGCGCATCGGTCTCATCCAGTTCGGATCGCGCACCGATCTGCACCTGCCGCCGGGCGTCGAACCCGTCGTGCAGGTTGGAGAGCGGGTCCGGGGGGCGGTCTCGGTGCTGGCGCGCCGGGCGGGCGGAAAGAACGCATGAAAGCCCGGACACGGCTGCGCCGCGGGGCCTACATCCTGCCGAGCCTGTTCACGACCGGGAACCTCCTTTGCGGTTATGTGGCGATCATCCGCAGCCTGCAGGGCGATTATGAGTGGGCCGCCCTGGCCCTGTTTATCGCCGCGCTGCTCGATCGCGTCGACGGCTGGGTCGCACGACTGACCAGAACCTCCAGCGATTTCGGGGTACAGCTCGACTCTCTCTCCGACATCATCTCCTTCGGGATGGCGCCCGCACTGGTGGTCTATCTCTGGGGACTGAGCCAGATGCCGAAGCCGTGGTCGCTGGCGCCTTTCCTCTACCTGGCCGCCGGCGCGACCCGATTGGCCCGATTCAATATCCAGGCGCCGTCCCAGGATCGGCGCTATTTCGTCGGGTTGCCGATTCCGGCCGCCGCCTGCGTTCTTGCCGCGTGCGTGTTCTACAGTCCCTCGCGGGTCACGGATCGGGTGGCGTCGGGGCTCCTGGCGCTGCTCGTGGTGGTTCTCGGAGCGCTCATGGTGAGTCGGCTGCGCTACCGGTCGTTCAAGGAGATTCACCTGCGCAACCGAATTCCGTGGGTGATGGTCGCCGTGATGGCCGCCGCCTATTTTCTGGTCGCGGCATCGCCGCAGCTGGTCGGCCTCGTTCTCTCCTTTGCCTACCTGCTGTCCGGCCTCGTTCCTCGGCGTACCCCGACGGCCCGGCCCGATGTGCGGATTCTCTCCGCCGGAGGCTCGCATGGGGAGCCGTAGGCCAAACGCTTCCAAGGATCGCAAAGCCCACGTCGCGCTGTTCGATGCCACCTCTCTCGTCGCGAAGGGAGTGAAGGAGCAGCTGGTCGGCCGCTCCTTCCCGATCGCCTCGGTGCGGCTCTATACCTCGAGCTCCGATCCCGACGCCAATCTGACGGAATTCGACGGCCAGGCGGCCTTCGTGGCACAGCCCGATATCGATGCTCTCGGCGCGCTCGATATCGCCTTTTTGTGCGGCTCGCCCGCCGAGGCAGCGCAGTACCTCGAGTGGCCGGAGCGCAAGGGATTCGTGGCGATTGATCTCTCCACGGCGGCGCAGCGGGAGGCGGCGGCTCCCATGGTCAACGCCGCGGTCAACCCTGAGGCGGTCCCAGGGTGCCCCGGGCTCATCGCCACGCCGCATGCGGCGGCCCTGATGCTGTCGACCGTGCTGGCCGCCATCCGCCAGGGCTGCGGTCTCCGGGAAGCCGCTGCCGTGGTGCTCCTGCCGGTTTCCGAGTTCGGCGAGGCCGGCATCGGAGAGTTGTACCAGCAGGCTGTCGGCATGTTGAACTTTCAGGAGGTGCCGCGGACGCTGTTCGGTCGACAGATGGCCTTCAACCTGATGCCCGGATTGGAGCAGGGGGGCGTGGCGCAGCCCGCCATCCCTTCCGGGGCCACCCTGCAGCGCGAGATCGAGCGCGTGACGGGCGGCGGCTTCGAGCTGTCGGTCGCG
>JAYUCR010000486.1:0-17733 GCA_043740165.1 Acidobacteriota bacterium
GGGCCTGTAGCTCAGGTGGATAGAGCAACGGATTCCTAATCCGTGTGCCCCCGGTTCAAGTCCGGGCAGGCCCACCATCTCGCGGCGTCAAGACCGAGGTCAGGATGAAAAAGGAAGAACGACACCAGATGAAACAGGACGATCTGGCGACCCTGCTGGAAGCCGGGGCGACTTACTTCCAGGAGCACCGGCGCCAGGTCCTGACGGTGGGCGGGATCGCGGTCGTGGCGATCGCTCTCATCCTCGGCGGGCGCGCCTATTTCAACGCGCGCTCGGCGCAGAGCGCCCGCATGCTGGGCGATCTGATCGGCACCTACAACGCGCAGGTCACGGCCAGTCTCGAGGACCTCGGCAACGCGAAGGCGGGCGTTCCGACCTTCACGTCGACGGAGGAGCGCGACCGCAAAGTGATCGAGATGGCCGACGCCCTCCTGAAGCGCGACGGTTCCGGACTCTCGGCCTCCGGCGCCGCGCTGTACAAGGCGATGGCGCTCGCCGGGCTCAAGCGGTACGACGAGGCCGCGCCGCTGCTGAAATCGCTCGCGGACCGCGACCCGGGAGGCGTGTTCGGCGCGATGGCCCGACTGCGGCTGGCGCGCCTGCGCGAGGAGCAGGGGAAGGCCGACGATGCCATGCCGTTGTACCAGGCGATCGCCGACACCAAGGGGAGCCTGGTGCCCCAGGAAGAAGGGATCCTCGGACTGGCGCGCTGCCAGGAGACGCTCGGCAAGCCGGACGAGGCGATGAAGCTGTACCGCCGCCTGATGAGCGACTTCCCCGATTCGGAGTACGCCAGCGAGGCGCGCACCCACCTCGACGCCGAAGATCACTCCTGAAAAGCAGCGGGGCCGGCCCACCTGGCCGGCCCCGGTTCACGCGCGCGTCACTTGAGCTTCAAAACGGAATGTCGTCTTCCTGCGGCGGAGCCTCGTCGGCGATGACGTCGGGGGGGCCTCCCGCCGGGGCGCCGCGCATCTCGGCGCCGCCCCCGTCGGGTCGTCCCAGCATCAGCACCCGGTTCGCCTTGATCTCGGTGGTCGTGCGCTTGTTGCCTTCACGGTCGTCCCACTGCCGTGTCTGCAGCGAGCCCTCGACGTAAACCTGCTTCCCCTTGCCGAGATGCTCGCGGACGATCTCCGCCGTCTTCCCCCAGACCACGATGCGATGCCATTCGGTCTTCTCCTGGCGCGCGCCGGCCTTGTCGGTCCAGACGTCGTTGGTCGCGAGGGTGAAGTTCGCCACGGCAGTCCCTCCCTGCGTGTAGCGCACTTCCGGATCGCGCCCCAGATTGCCGATGAGAATGACCTTGTTCAAGCTGGCCATGCCTGCCCCCTTTGGTGTCTCCGATCGGATCGCTGGCGGACAGGGTACCACAGCCGAGAGTCGTCTTCGGCGGGCCGGGCGCCGGTTGCGCCCGCCTGCCGGGGGCACGTAGAATCCCCGCCGCCTTGACGAAAGATCACGATCACCGGCTCATGCGGGCTGCCGGCGCCATGAGCGCCATGACGGCGTTGAGCCGCATCGCCGGGTATGTCCGGGACCGCGTGCAGGCCGAGCTTCTCGGCGCCGGGTACTCCTCGGACGCCTTCGTCATCGCCTTCCGTATCCCCAACCTCCTGCGCCGGCTGGTCGCCGAGGGCGCCCTGACCTCGGCGTTCGTGCCGACGTTCGCGCGCTACATGCAGGCCAAGGACGAGGATCGGATGTGGCGCTTCGCCGGCTCGGTGTTCTTCTGCCTCGCGGCGCTCTTGACGGTGATCGTGGTCCTCGGGGTGATCCTGTCGCCGCTCCTGGTTCACGCCCTGGCCTGGGGGTACTCCGACCAGCCGGGCAAGATCGCCCTGACCGTTCAGCTCAATCGCTGGATGTGGCCCTATATCTTCTTTATATCCCTTTCCGCCTTGTCGGCCGGCGTGTTGAACGCCTTCGGGATCTTCGCGCTTCCGGCCTCCACCCCGATCCTCCTGAACCTCGCCATCATCGCCTGCGCGCTGGCGTTCCGGAATCGCTTCTCCGACCCGGCCTACGCCTTCGCCGTCGGCGTGCTGATCGGGGGGTTCCTGCAGTTCGTGGTGCAGCTGCCGGCCCTGTTCCGGCTCGGGTTCCGCCTGCGGCCGCCGATCCCTCTGGACCAGGGGGGGGTGCGCGAGGTCGGGCGGCTGATGATGCCGCGCGTCTTCGGCGTCGGCGTGACACAGTTCAACCTGGTCGTCGACTCGCAGTTCGCCACGTCGCTGCGCACCGGGAGCGCCTCCTACCTTTATTACGCCAACCGGATCACCGAGCTGACCCTCGGGATCTTCGGCATCAGCCTGTCGACCGTCATCCTGCCCAGCCTGTCGCGCGCCGCCGTGGAGAAAGATCGCGATCGCGTACTCGAGACGCTGGCCACGGCGATGCGCCTGCTGATCTTCATCACGGTGCCCGCCACGATCGGGCTGGTGATCCTGCGCATCCCGATCATCCATGTGCTGTTCGAGCACGGTCATTTCACCGCCGAGGACACGTTGCTGACCGCGTCGGCCCTGGCCTGCTACAGCGTCGGCATGCTGCCGTTCGCCGCGGTGAATGTCCTCGCCACCGCCTTTTACGCGCATCGGGACACGCGCACGCCGGTCAAGGTCGGCCTGGTGACCTTCTTCCTCCACCTCGGGCTCAACTTCGCGCTGCGGGCTCCGCTGCAGCACAGCGGCATCGCGCTGTCCACGTCGCTGTGCGCCTTCTTCGATGCCGGGATGCTGGCCTGGATCCTGCGCCGGCGGCACGGCGAATTCCTGGGGAGCGGGGTGCGGCGCTGCGCCGTGCGGACCCTCCTGGCGAGCGGGGCCATGGCCGCCGTCCTCCTGCTCCTGATGCCGTTCTCCGACCCGGCCGGCTTCGCTCACATGATCGCGAAGGCGTCGGCGCTCGGCGGTCTGATCGCCGCCGGGGGCGTCGCCTATCTCGCCGTCGCCACGCTCATCGGGAGCGAAGAGATCGGCCTGCTGCGATCGCTTTTCCGTCTCGGGCCGCCCCGGCCGCCGTCGTGATCGCCGTCCTGCAGCGCGTGTCGCGCGCCACGGTGCGCTCCGAGGGCGCGACCCTGGGCTCCATCGGGCCGGGCCTCGTGATCCTGGTGGCGGTCGAGAAGGGCGACGTGGCGGAGGACCTTGACTGGCTTTCGAGCAAGGTGCTAGAAATGCGCGTTTTCTCCGACAACGAAGGCAAGATGAATCTATCCGCCATGGACGTGGGCGCCGATTTGCTCGTGGTGTCCCAATTCACGCTGGCCGCCGACCTGAGCCGGGGGCGGCGGCCGGGTTTCGAACGGGCCGCGGCGCCCGCGGAGGCCGAGCCCCTCTATGAAGCCTTCGTCGATCGTCTCCGGGCATCGGGGCTCGTGGTCGCGACGGGCCGCTTCCGCGCCGCCATGGAGGTGGAGCTGGTGAACGACGGGCCGGTGACTTTCGTTCTCGAAGGGCGGCCGCGGTGAAGGGAGTCGGGCTGGTCTCGGACTTCCTGCACCACCTCCAGGTCGAGCGGGGGCTGGCGCGCAACACCCTGCTGGCCTACGGGCAGGACCTGGCGAAGTTCGAGCGCTTTCTCCTCCGCAAGGCGCGGCACCCGAAGCAGGTGCGCCAGGGCGAGGTGGACGAGTTCGCGCGCGACCTGTCGCGGCAGGGTCTGTCCGCCCGCTCGATCGCCCGCGCCCTGAACGCCGTGCGCATGTTCTACCGCTTTCTCATGGCGGAGAAGATCGTCACGCTCGACCCGACGGCGGAGGTGCGCTCTCCCCGCATGCTGAAATCGCTGCCCCGGTTCCTGACGCTGACGGAGGTGGACGACCTGCTCGGCGCGCCGGGCAACGGCACGCCCCTCGGACGGCGCGACGCCGCCATGCTCGAGCTCCTCTACGCCACCGGCCTGCGGGTCTCGGAGCTGATGTCCCTCAGGATCAAGGATGCCAATCTCGACGCCGGCTTCCTCACCTGCGTCGGGAAGGGGAGCAAGGAGCGCATCGTGCCCCTGTCGCGCGCCGCCATCGATCGGCTGAGGACCTATCTCGAGACGGCGCGGCCGGCGCTGCAGAAGGGGCGCGCGCCCGCCGCCCTGTTTCTCAACAACCGGGGCGGCTCGATGACGCGGCAGGGCTTCTGGAAGCTGCTCAAGGAGCACGGGCGCGCCATCGGCCTGCGCGGCAAGCTCAGCCCGCACGTCCTGCGGCACTCCTTCGCCACGCATCTGCTCGAGCGCGGCGCCGATCTCCGCTCCGTGCAGGTGATGCTGGGGCACGCCGACATCTCCACGACGCAGATCTACACGCACGTCAACCGCGAGAGGCTGAAGCGCGTCTACCGGGACTTCCACCCACGCGCCTGATCGGCCTGCCGGTTGCTTGACGCCCGCCGGACCCGTGTGCTTGACTACGACTCATGGCGGTCGAGGAAGACGACTTCGAAAAGCCGCTCCGGGATCTTGAAAAAAAGATCGACGAGCTCTCCGGGGTGCCGGGCGGCGACGATCGCGCCGAAGAGATCGGACGGCTGCAGCGGCGCCTCGAAGCGACCCGGCTGGACGTCTACTCGCGCCTGACGCCGTGGCAGCGCACCCTCGTCGCGCGCCACCCTCGGCGCCCTTACACCCTCGATTACATCCAGATGCTGTGCACCGACTTCCGCGAGATCCACGGCGATCGCAAATTCGCCGACGACCCGGCAATCGTCGCCGGTTTCGCGACCTTCCGGGGACAGCCGGTGATCGTGATCGGGCACCAGAAGGGACGCGACACGCGGGAAAAGGTGCGCCGCAACTTCGGCATGCCGCGCCCCGAAGGGTACCGCAAGGCGGTCCGCGTCATGGAGCTGGCCGAGAAGTTCAATCGTCCGATCCTCACCTTCGTCGACACCCCCGGCGCCTACCCGGGCCGCGGCGCCGAAGAGCGCGGCCAGGCCGAGGCCATCGCGCTCAGCCTGCGGGTCATGTCGCGGCTGACGGTGCCTATCGTCGTGACCGTGACGGGGGAGGGCGGGAGCGGCGGCGCGCTGGCGATTGCGATCGGCGATCGGATCCTGATGCTGGAGAACGCCGTCTACTCGGTCATCAGCCCCGAAGGCTGCGCCGCCATCCTCTGGTCCGACCAGGGGAAGGCGCGCGACGCGGCCCGCGCCATGCGCATGACCGCCACCGATCTCAAGATGCTGGAGATCATCGACGACATCGTGCCCGAGCCGCCGGGCGGCGCGCAGGCCGACCCGGCGCGCCAGGCGCAGCTGCTCAGCGACGCTCTGGGCCGGGCCCTGGACGAGATCGCCCCGATGGAGCCCGCGGAGCGGGTGGAGACCCGCTATCAGAAGTTCCGACGGATGGGGAAGTTCGGGCAGGCGAAATTTTTCTGAGCGCTGCCTTGGCCTCGCCCCACAACGTCTCCATCCGATCGCGATGCTCGGGCCCGGGGCTCTTGCCTTCCGCCCGCAGGGCCTCCTCCACGTAACGGAACCGCTCGAGAAACTTGCGGTTGGCGTCCTGCAGCGCCTGCTCCGGATCCAGGTGCTCGACGCGCGCCACGTTGGCGAGCGTGAACAGGAGGTCCCCAAGCTCTTCGGCCACGCGATCGCCGTCGCCGTCGCGCAGGGCTTCGGCGAGCTCGGCCTTCTCCTCCTCGACCTTCGACCAGAGCCCGTCACGGTCGGGCCAGTCGAACCCGACGCGCGCTGCCTTGGAGGAGACGCGGAGAGCTTTGAGGAGGGCGGGCAGGTGCTTCGGGACCCCGGCGAACATCGTGCTGCCCGGCCGGCCGCGCCGCTCCTGCTCCTTGATCTGCTCCCATTGCTGCAGGACCTGCTCGCTGCTGTCGAGCCGGCCTTCGCCGAAGACATGGGGATGGCGGCGGACGATCTTGTCGCCGACGCCCTGCAGGATCGATTCGAGGTCGAAGTGACCGCCCTCCTGAGCGATGCGCGCCAGGAACACGATCTGGAACAGCAGATCTCCCAGCTCCTCGCGCAGCGCCGGCAGGTCGCCCGAATCGATGGCTTCGAGGACCTCGTAGGTCTCCTCCACCAGATAGGTGCGCAGGCTGGCGAGCGTCTGCTCCCGATCCCAGGGACATCCCTCCTCGCCGCGCAGGCGATCCATGATCCGACGCAGCCGCTCGATCTCCGACATGGCGATTCCTCCGGGCGTGCCGCCCCTCGCAAGGTGCGATGCGTGTCTTGTCACGATCCGGGGGTGATGCTACCATCCGCGGCGATTTGACAGCCGGCCGAGCGGGAGGCCCATGACGCAGTCCGAACAGAAGGATCGCGCGCGGCGCGACGAGACGCTCCGCGTGGTGGATCGGCGTTCCTTCACGGCGGAGGGGGAGAGGCGCCTGCCGGACGCGGCCAGCGAGGAAACCCCCATCCTCCCCGCACCGCCGCCCCGGACGCCCACGGCAGCCCCGTCGCCGGGAAGCCGATCGGGGCTGACGGGCGGGGAGACCGCGCCCGCCGCAGAGCAGGATCCGGTCGCCTCGGCCCACTTCCAGAATCTGGTCCTGAACCTGGCCCGCCAGGCCGCGGCCAGCCTCGGGGCGACACGCCACCCGCTCACCGGCCAGATCGAGATCGACCTTGAAGCCGCGCAACAGATGATCGCGCTGCTGCAGGCGCTCCGGCAGAAGACTCAGGGCAATCGCAGCGCGGAAGAAACTGAACTGCTCGAGGGTCTGATCGCCGACCTTCAGATGCAGTATGTCGCGACCCGATCGAAGGCCACCCAGAAGCCGTGAGGGGGCGAGGCTCGCACGCCATGACGCGTGACCTCCGCCGGCAGTTGATGTCCGCTTCGTGGATCGCCGCGCTTTGCCTGTTCGCGGCGACGCCTGCCTGGGCGCAGGGCAGTTCTCCTCCTGCCGCTCCTGAGGTCATCGATCTCGGGGCCCCGGCCGAGGCGAAAGCCGAACCGGGGGGCCCTCCCGCCACGGTGGTCCCCGGGCCCACCCAGGGTATCGACGCACGCGAGATACTTTCCCAGTCGTGGTTCCAGTATCAGGGTCTGCGTCAGCGCGGCGCCACGCGTGAAGCGGCGGCTCTGGTCGAGGCGGTCCTCGGCTTCATGCAGCGCGAGGGGCTGCAGGCGGCGCCGGAGATCGCCGCCGCCTTCCTGGCGGAGGGGAAGCGGGCGCTGACCAACGGGGAGGGGGCGCGCGGTGTCGAAGCCTACCGGCTGGCGCTGCGGTTCGACCCCGGATTGCCGGCGGCGCGTTTCGCGCTGGCGACCGCGCTCCTGTGGCAGGATCACGATCTCCTCGGAGGGCTCCGCTCGTTCAAGGACGGCATGCTGCTCTCGCTCACCGATCCGGAATCGATATTCCAGTTCGCGGGCTGGGCGATCACCTTGATCTACCTCGGGGCGCTCTGGGGCACGGGCCTGGCGCTGACGCTCATCGTCCTGCGATGCAGCCCGGCTTTGTCCCACGACGTGCGGGAGCGCATGGGGGGGCGTTCCGGGGAGATCCTGGCGCCCCTGCTGGGAGGGGCGATCCTGGCCATTCCGCTGCTCCTCCCGCTGTCGTTCTTCTGGGTGCTGGCATTCTGGTCGGCGGTCATCTATGCCTACGCGGAAGGAACGGAGCGCGTGGTGCTTCTCGGGTCGCTCCTCGTCCTGCTGCTGGTCGGGCCCTTTGGCGCCGCTCTCGCCTGGGACTACGACACCGCCACCGATCCCGTGGCGCGCGCCCTGCTGCAGGCGGCGCGCGCCGGAGCCGACCTCCGTCACGAGTCCGCGCTGCGCCAGATCACCGAAGAGCGCTCGAACGATCCGGTCTATCCGTTCCTGCTGGCCTCGGCCTACCGCGTCGGCGGCCACTTCGACGAAGCGATGGTGATGTATGCGAGGGTTCTCCAGATCGATCCGGCGAATGCCCGCGCCATGGTCAACCTCGGAAACCTGCACGCGCTACGGCAGGAGTTCGCCCAGGCGCAGGGGCTCTACCAGAAGGCCTCGGAGACCGACCCGCACATGGTCCTGGGTCACTACGACAGCCACTTGGCCCACCTCGAAACCTTCAACATGGAGGCCGCCGACGAGGAACTGAAGCGGGCGCGGCAGGTGGATGACATCCAGGTCACACGCCTCGTCGCCCAGGCGGGGAACGGGACCTCGAAACGCGTCCCGCTGGACTGCTATTACCCCACGCGGGAGATCTGGACCCGCGCTCTGCGGCTGCGCAGTGAGAGCGGTGCCGGTCGCGAGGTGCTCCGCTCGCTCACGCATCCGGCCAGCCTGGCGGGTGGAGCCGGCCTCCTCGCGGCGCTGCTGCTGCCGGGTCTGCTGATCGCCCCGCGCTCGGGAGGCGCCCGGCGCTGCCGCCGGTGCGGGCGCGCCTTCTGCCGGCGCTGCCAGGTGATCAGCAAATTCCCCGGCACCTGTTCGCCCTGCGTCCACCTGTTCATTCTGAAGGACGGATTGGCGCCGTCGGTTCGGGACCGGAAGAAGCAGGACGTGGTGCGCTACCGCCGGCGCGCCTTCATGGTCACGCGCCTGGCCAGCCTGCTGGTCCCCGGGAGCGGCCACGTTCTGTCGGGCCGGCCGATCCTCGGCGTCCTGCTTCTGAGCGCGTGGTCGGCCGCCGGGCTCGGACTCCTCCTTCACGGTCGCCTCCTGGTCACGGCGGAGGCGCTGCAGAGCGGCCCGGTCGGCGGCGGGATGGTGTGGCTGCTGCTCCTGGCCCTGCTGGCCTGGCTGGCGGCGAACTTGACGCGCCAGGAAGCGGAGGCGAGCTGATGGCGCTGCGGGGAACTCTTCAGGATTTCGGGCTGGCCGATATCTTCCAGCTGATCGGCATTCAGAGAAAAACCGGAGTTCTCTCCTTGAAGACCGAGCGCGAGACGGTGACCGTCTCCTTCATGGACGGCCAGGTGGTGGGCGCCGACTCCTCGGCGCGCCGGCTGGAGGATCGTCTCGGACACGTCCTCGCCAAATCAGGGCGCATCTCCGAAGCCCAGCTTCAGGAAGCGCTCCGTCTCCAGAAGAGCACCCTCAAGCGCCTGGGGAATATCCTGGTGGAGAGTCATTTCATCGACGCCAAGACCCTGTCCGAAGCGCTCCAGGTGCAGATCAGCCAGATGGTCTACCGGCTGTTCCGCTGGACCGCCGGTGAGTACAACTTCAGCCAGGAGGAACGGGTCGATTACGACAAGGATCTCGTGGTCCCGATGTCGGCCGAGAGCATCCTCATGGAGGGGGCGCGGATTCTCGATGAGTGGCCGATGGTGGAAAAGGGGATCCGTTCCTTCACCGCCGTCTATCGACGCGCCGAGGTGGAGATCGCCCGGAAAGGGTCCGCCACGACGGCGGCTCGTGAGGAGGCCGCCGGAGCCGTGACACTGAGCGACATGGAACAGCATGTCTACAGCCACGTCGACGGGCGCCGATCGGTTCAGGAAATCGTCGAGCGCTCGATGCTGAGCGAGTTCGATACCTGCCGCACGCTCTACGAATTGATCCATCGGCAAATCCTCGAAGAGGTGCGCGGCTCTACCGTGCGGGGGGCCGAAGCGGTGGCTCGCCCCAGGACGAAATCTCCGGTTCTCGCGAGCGTCGTCGCCTTGTTCCTGGTGCTCCTCGTCGGGGGGGCCGTGGCCTTTCGCGCCCTGCCCTGGATGGTCGCCCTGCGAGGAGGAGACGCGGCGACGACCTGGATCCATCCTCTCCTGACCGCCTCGGGTGCCGCCAAGATTGGACATTCGATCGAGAGAAACAGGGTTCAACACCTGGACTTCGCGGTCCAGGTCTATTTCCTCCTCAATCGAGGCTACCCGGAGGAGCTCAAGTACCTGGTGACCGAGGGCCTGATCAAGCCGGCGGAGCTTCTCACCCCGTCGGGCGGCGCCATCTCATACGAGCGCATGAACACAGGCTATCGGATCGGGGTATCCGGACAAGACAAATAACTAACCAATTGGATCTAAACGCTTTATAATCTGTCAGTTTTTAGTTGACAATAATACACTCAACTCCTATACTGCCCACAGACTAAGTGGCTTGGGCAGCCAGGCCAGAGGAGGGATTCGTGAGCAAGATTATCGGCATCGATCTGGGGACGACAAATTCCGTCGTCGCCGTCATGGAAGGTGGAAAGCCGGTCGTCATACCCAACGCGGAAGGGGCCCGCACGACGCCATCGGTGGTTGCCTTCAGCGAAAAAGGCGAGTTGCTGGTCGGACAGGTGGCCAAGCGTCAGGCGATCACCAACCCCGAGAACACCATTTTCTCCATCAAGCGCTTCATGGGCCGCCGCATGGAGGAAGTCTCGGAAGAAATGAAGATGGTCCCGTACCGCGTCATCGCGGGGGCGGGAAACGCCGTGCGCGTTCGTTCGCGTGGCAAGGAATACGGGCCGGAGGCGATCTCCGCCTACATCCTGCAGAAGATGAAGCAGTCGGCCGAAGATTACCTGGGCGAGAAGGTGACGCGTGCCGTGATCACCGTTCCCGCGTACTTCAATGATGCCCAGCGACAGGCCACCAAGGACGCGGGCCGGATCGCCGGCTTCGAAGTGGAGCGCATCGTCAACGAACCGACCGCGGCGGCCCTGGCCTACGGGCTCGACAAGAAGAAGGACGAGGTGATCGCCGTCTACGATTTCGGCGGCGGAACGTTCGACATCTCGATCCTGGAGGTCGGCGAAGGGGTCGTCGAGGTCAAGTCGACGAACGGCGACGGGCACCTCGGAGGCGACAACATCGACCAGAAAATCATCGATTGGATCGTCGCCGAATTCAGGAAAGAGAACGGCATCGATCTTTCGAAGGACCGGATGGCGCTGCAGCGCCTCAAGGAAACGGCCGAGAAGGCGAAATGCGAGCTCTCCACCGTCACCGAAACCGAAATCAACCTGCCCTTCATCACCGCCGACGCGACGGGACCGAAGCACCTGACGATGAAGCTGTCGCGCTCCCTGTTCGAGCGCCTGGCGGACGATCTTTTCCAGCGCTCGATCCCGCCGCTGCAGCAGGCCCTGAAGGACGCCGGCCTGAAGCCGGGCGACATCGATGAGGTGGTGCTCGTCGGCGGCAGCACCCGCATCCCGAAGATACAGGAAATGGTCCGGCAGTTTTTCGGTAAGGAGGCCCACAAGGGCGTCAATCCCGTCGAGGTGGTGGCGATTGGCGCGGCGATCCAGGCCGGCGTGCTCGCCGGCGAAGTCAAGGATCTCCTGCTCCTCGACGTGACGCCCCTGTCGCTCGGGATCGAGACCCTCGGCGGGGTGATGACCCGGCTTATCGAGCGCAACACCACCATCCCCACCCGCAAGAGCGAGACCTTCTCGACCGCCAGCGACAGCCAGACGAGCGTCGAGGTCCACGTCCTCCAGGGAGAACGCGAGATGGCGCGCGACGGCCGGACCCTGGGCCGGTTCCACCTGGTCGGCATCCCGCCGGCCCCGCGCGGCGTTCCCCAGGTCGAGGTGACATTCGACATCGACGCCAACGGCATCCTCAACGTCTCCGCCAAGGATATGGCGACCAACAAGGAGCAGCGGATCACCATCAGCGGCACCGGCACGCTCACCAAGGACGACATCGACCGCATGGTGAAGGAAGCCGGCGAGCATGCCACCGAGGACAAGAAGCGCCGCGAGGACATCGAGGCGCGCAATGCCGCGGACGCCCGCATCTATCAGATCGAGAAGCTCCTGGACGAGAACCGGGACAAGGTCTCTCCGGACGACGACCGTGCCATCCGCGCCGCCATCGAGGAAGTCCGCCGGGTGATGCCGGAAGGGGGAAAGGAAGCGATCGAGACGGCGATCAAGGCTCTCGAGACGGCGTCGCACCACCTCGCCGAGCAGCTGTATCAGAAAGCGGGACAGGCGGGCGCCGGAGGGACCACCGACGGGCCGGCCGGCCACGGATCGGCGGCCGGCGGAGCCGGAGCGGCCGGTGCCGAGCCCGGGCCCGAAGCCGGGGTCATCGACGCGGAGTACGTCGACGTCGACGAGGCGAAGCCATGAGCGGGCGATCGTCGCGCGGCATTCGTGGCGAAAGCGCTTCGGCCGCCTGGGACCCGATGCGCGAGCTGACCGGTCTCAAGGAGCGGCTCAATCACCTGTTCGAGAGCGCCCTGCGACGCGGCGGGGCGGCGGAGGCCGGCGAGTTCGCCGGATGGAGCCCGGCGGTCGATCTGCGCGAGGACCGGGAGGCGTTCGTCCTGCTCGCCGAGATACCGGGGGTGCCGCGCACCGCGATCAAGGTGCGCCTCGAGGGGCGGACCCTGACCCTTGAAGGCGACCGGCCCCTGTCGCGCACCTCGCGCCACGCGGACCACCAGCGCATCGAGCGATCGTACGGGCCCTTCACGCGCGCCTTTCAGCTGCCCGCCGCCGTCGACGAAACGGGGGTGGTGGCGGAATTCGACCGTGGAATCCTGAAGATTCGCCTGCCGAAGACGACCCGCGAGCGCAGCGCGCCGGTAAGCATCAAGGTGCGTTGAAGAGTGATGGACCACTATGAGGCCCTGGGACTGACGCGCACGGCGCGGGCGGCCGAGATCAAGAAGGCCTATCGACGCCTGGCGCGCAAGTACCACCCCGATCTCAATCCCGGAGACGCGCGCGCCGAGGAACGCTTCAAGCGGATCAACGAAGCTTACGAGGTGCTGGGCGACACCGCGAAGCGCAAAGCCTACGACCGGGGGGGGACCCGGGAGAGCTCCGGCCAGTCCGCCGGAGCGGGCCCCTCCGGCTTCGGCGGCGCCCCGCCCGGTGTCTGGGAGTTCGACGCCGGTTCCGACCCCGGAGCCAGCGGCGCGTTCTCTTCGTTCATCTCCGATCTCTTGCGCGAGCCGGCCGCCGGGTCCGCGCAGCGGGAGGGCCCCCGGCGGGGCAATGACGTCACGCGCGCCATCCGGATCGGTTTCTTCGATTCGCTTCGGGGGCTCACCACCGAAATGGAGATCGACGCCGAATCGCCCTGCGGGCGCTGCGGCGGCTCCGGTCGCGTCCCCTCCGCGGCGCGGCGCCCCTGCGTCGAGTGCGCCGGAACCGGCCGTATCAATCGCTCGCCCGGGCCGCTGCGGCTGACGACCCTCTGCCGGCGTTGTCACGGCGAAGGGACCCTGAGTTGGGACGGGTGCGGCTCGTGCGGCGGGGCGGGCATTCTCGTCCGGCATGAAACTCTCAAGGTGCACATCCCCGCCGGCGTCGATGTCGGATCGCGCGTCCGCGTGGCCGGCAAAGGGTGCGCGGGACATCTGGGCGGCCCGCCTGGCGATTTGTTCATCATCACCCAAGTCGAACCCCATCCCTTTTTCAAACGGATGGGTGATAATATCCACTGCACCGTCCCGATCACGGTGCCCGAAGCCGCCCTGGGCACCCGCATCGAGGTTCCGACGATTGACGGTCGTGCAAGTGTCCGGATCCCGCCGGGGACGGAAACCGGCCAGAAATTCAGGCTGCGCGGGAAGGGGGCCCCGTCGCTTCGCGGCACCGGGCGAGGCGACCAGTACGTCGAGACCCGGATCACCACGCCGCGCGCCGAGAGCGAACGGATGAAACAGCTCCTGCAGGAGATCGGGGCGGCGCAATCGGGGGAGGACCTGCGCCGGGGCCTGTTCGGCTGATCGCACGAGGGAAGGGCGGCGGATGCGCCATCGCAAGGACAAGGCCTATTACATGATCAGCGTCGTGGCGCGGCAATTCGAAGTCCACCCGCAGACGCTGCGCCTCTATGAGCGCGAAGGGCTGCTCCGCCCGTCGCGCACCGACGGCAATACACGGTTGTATTCGGACAGCGACCTGGAAACGCTCGCGTTCATTCTCAGTCTGACCCGCGACATGGGGGTCAACCTGGCCGGGGTCGAGGTGGTTCTGAACATGCGGCGAAAAATGGAAACGATGCAGATGGAGATGGATCGCTTCATGACGACGCTTCGGGACGAAATCGCGCGCCACCGTGGTCCGGCCCCGTCCTCGTCCCAGGCGCTGGTGCGGGTGGGCCGCCCTGGCCGCGTCATCAAAATAAGGAAGGGGTGACCGGTGGAGGAGGAGAAGATCGGCGTCCGAAGGGCCGCCTCGTCGTCGGAGAGCCTGAAGAAATATCTTCAGGAGATCTCCAAGCTCCCCCGCATCACCCCGGACGAGGAGAAAACCCTCGGCGATCAGATCCAGGCCGGAGATCGGGCGGCGCTGCGCACGCTGGTCGAGGCCAATCTCCGGTTCGTGGTCAGCTTCGCGAAGCGATACCGCAATTGCGGACTGTCGTTTCTCGACCTGATCAACGAAGGAAACATCGGCCTCATCGAAGCCGCCAAGCGCTTCAACCCAAAGAAGAACGTCAAGTTCATCACCTATGCGGTGTGGTGGGTGCGGCAGGCGATCATCCACGCGCTCTCGGATCAGAGCGGGGCGTTCCGCCTGCCCCAGAAGCAGGCGAACCTGCTCTATCGCATCGGCAAGACCATCTCGCAGATGACGCTCGATCTGGAGCGTGCCCCGACTCCCGACGAGATCGCTCTCAAGCTCGAGATCACGACCGGGGAGGTGATCAGCCTGCTCCAGGTGGCGGACGAAAACGTTTCCCTCTCCACCGTGATCGACGAGGAGCACGAATTCCACCTCTCCGACAAGCTCGAACAGGACCTGATCCCGTCGGCCGACGCGGAGTTGATGCGCTCCTCGCTCAAGGACCATCTCTACGCCTGCCTGGGGGATCTGGATCCCAAGGAGCAGAAGGTGCTTCGGCTGCGCTTCGGCCTCGACGAGAGCGATCCGAAAACGTTGAAGGAGATCGGCGAGATGATGGGCCTGTCGCGCGAGCGCATCCGACAAATCGAAGCGCAGGCGCTGGACAAGCTGCACCGCTCCCAGAAATGCCAGCAGCTCCAGGGTTACCTGAACTGAGCAGGGGAACCGAGATGGATCAGCAAGCGCCGGTCGTGTGCAGCGAATGCGCGGGGACCGGCTTCGTGATCAGCGAGCGCGACGGCGTCTCGCGCGCCCGGATCTGCTCCTGCCGCCAGGTGGCGCGCCGGCCGGGCGACCTTCCCGCGATGCTCGAGAGCGCCCGCGTCCCGCGGCGCTACAGCGAGTGTGAGTTCGAGAATTACGACGCCTACGGCGATCACGCGCTGTCGCTCGGCAACGCCAAGGCGGCCGCGCGGCGCTATACAGAAGAGTATCCGCTCAGCGATCGCGGGTTGCTCCTCATGGGACCGCCCGGAGTCGGCAAGACCCACCTGTCGGTGGCGATCCTGCGCCGGCTCCTCGTGGAGAAGGGCGTGTTGGGGCTTTTCTGCGACGTGCAGGATCTCCTGCGGCAGCTGCAGTCCACGTTCGACAGCAAGTCAGGCATGACCCAGCTCGATCTCCTGCAGCCGGTGCTCGCCGCGGAGGTCCTGGTCCTGGACGACCTGGGCGGCCGGCAGTTCAGCCCCTGGGTCGAGGAAACCCTGGCGCACATCGTGACCACCCGGTACAACGAGCGCCGCGCCACCTTGGTCACCACCAATTATCTCGACGATCCGCCCGACGCACGCACCCCCACGCTTTCGGATCGAATCGGGGTGCGGGTGCGATCGCGGCTCCACGAGATGTGCCACCTGGTCCTGATCCAGTCGCAGGATTTCCGCAGTGCGATCAGGCGCGCCGATCACCACCGCGACTCGGACGGCATCGGCCGCCCCCGGGAGCACCTGTGAACTACGATGCCGTGATCGTCTCCGGCGCGCGCACGCCGATGGCGGTCTACAACACCTTTTTCCGCAACCTCAGCGAAACCGAGCTGGGCGCCCATGCCGGCCGCGAGGCTCTCCGCCGCTCATCGCTGGCGCCGCAGCGGGTCGATCACGTGGTTTTCGGGAATGCCATGCAGACCAGCGCCAACGCGCTCTACGGCGCGCGCCACGTGGCGCTCAAGGCGGGTCTGCCGGAGAGCGTGCCGGCGCTGACGGTGAACCGCCTGTGCGGGTCCGGCCTGCAGTCGATCGCCACCGCCGCCGGTCTCCTCTCCCTCCAGGAGGCCGAGATCATCCTGGCGGGCGGTATGGAAAACATGACCCAGGCGCCGCACGTCCTGCGCGGTCTGCGATCGGGGCTCAAGATGGGCCATGTGCCGCTCGAGGACGCGCTGGTGGCCGGGCTTCTCGACACGCAATGCGGCTTCTCCATGAGCCAGACCGCGGAGAATCTCGCCGAGGAGCGCGGCATCACGCGCGAGGAGGCCGACCGGTTCGCGCTCCTGAGCCAGCAGCGCGCCGATGCGGCGGTGAAGGCCGGGCGGCTGCGGGAAGAGATCGTTCCGGTGACGATCCGGGAGCGCGGCCAGGACGTGGTGGTGTCGGAGGACAATCACCGCCGCCCGGACACGACCCTGGAAGGGCTGGCGAAGCTCCCGGCCGCGTTCGGCGGCAAAGGGTTCGTCACCGCCGGCAACGCTTCCGGCATCGTGGATGGCGGGGCCGCGGTGATCGTCACGACCGCGCGCATCGCCCGCGATCTCCCGGCTCCGCCGCTGGGACGCCTGGTCTCCTGGGCGGCGGTCGGCGTGCCGCCGCGCATCATGGGAATCGGCCCGGTGCCGAGCATCCGCAAGGCCCTCGATCGCGCCGGATTGACGCTCAAGGAGATTGATCTTTTTGAAATCAACGAAGCATTCGCGGCGCAGTACCTGGCGTGCGAGAAGGAACTGGGGCTCGATCGCGAACGGGTCAACGTCAACGGGGGGGCGGTGGCCCTCGGCCACCCGCTCGGCGCCACCGGGACGCGTCTTGTCCTGACGCTTCTCCTGGAGCTACGCCGGCGCGGAGGCCGATTCGGAGTGGCCAGCGCCTGCATCGGCGGCGGGCAGGGCATCGCGCTCATCGTCGAAGCGACGGCTGCCGCCCGCTGAGCCGGGCGCCTGGTTCGCGTGAGCCCCCGTCCACGAGGACGGGGAGAGGAGAGGGAGAGACGATTATGGAGATCCGCAGGGTGGGTGTCGTCGGGTGCGGCCTGATGGGCTCGGGGATCGCTCAGGTCGCGGCGCAATCGGGCTTCCCGACGGTCGTCCTCGAGGCCTCGAAGCCGATCCTGGACGCGGGGCTGGCGCGGATCGATCAGTTCCTGGCTGGAGGCGTGGCGCGCGGCAAGGTCCGCCCTGAGGATCGCGAGGCGACCCTTGCTCGCCTCTCCGGCAGCACCGATCCGTCGTCCATCACCGATTGCGACCTGGTGATCGAGGCGGTGGTCGAGGACCTGCGCCTCAAGCGCGACGTCTTCGCGCGCGCCGAGGCGCACCTGCGCCCGGACGCCATCCTGGCCAGCAACACCTCCTCGCTGTCGATCACCGAGATGGCCGCCGCGACCGCGCGACCCGGTCGCTTCGTGGGCCTGCATTTTTTCAATCCCGTGCCTCTCATGAAGCTCGTGGAAGTGGTGCACACGCTCGCGACCCAGCCCGGAGTGGTCGAATCCGTCACGACCTTCGCGAAGGCGCTCGGCAAGACGCCGATCCACACCATGGATCGCACCGGCTTCATCGTCAACCGGCTGCTGGTGCCCTATCTGCTCGACGCGATCCGCTGCGTCGAAGAAGGTGTCGGCTCGATCGCCGACATCGACCAGGGCATGAAGCTGGGGTGCGGCCACCCGATGGGCCCCCTGACCCTGAACGACCTGGTCGGGCTGGACACCACCTATTACATCGCCAACATCATGTTCGAGGAGTTTCGTGACCGGCGCTTCGCCCCGCCACCGCTCATGAAACGGATGGTGATGGCGGGCTTTCATGG
>JAYUCR010000487.1:0-2904 GCA_043740165.1 Acidobacteriota bacterium
GAGCTTCGTCGACGGGATGGGAGGTCCGTTCGTCCTCGAGGACATGTGGCCGCTGGTTCGCAGGCTCATCGACGCGTCGATCGTCGTCTCGCTCGAGGAAGTGGCTGCGGCGATACGACTGCTCGCCGAGCGCCACCGCGTCATCGCGGAGGGCGCCGGGGCCGCATCGGTCGCGGCGGCGCTCAGCGGACGCGCTGGCACCGGCAAGATCGCGTGCGTCGTCTCGGGCGGAAACATCGACTCTGGCAAGCTGGCCAAGATTCTGTCCGGGGAGATGCCGTAGTACGCCAAAATCAGGCCGCCGCACCTGGGCGCCGAAGTCTACGGCAGCGCCGTGGGAGTTAACCTACCTTCGCTGACACCTTACCACTGTCGGTAGGCGGCATTACGGGGTCGAAATCCACAGCTGCCGGATGGGACCCGTCGGTTCATTAGGACCCCGGGTGAGAAACGCCGATGCACCCCCTACCCCTCGCGGCCCCGCGCCGCGCATGAGCCACTCGCGCCGAGTGGCGAAGCCCTCAGGCGGGCCTCCGTCGGATCGCGACGGGTTGACTCGCCGGCGAACCACGCTCCATAGTGGGCACGTGAACCTGCTCCTTCCCCAGACCCGCGCCGGCACGGTGCGATCGGCGACGCCGCTGAGCATTCACGGCGACCGCTACGTGGACCTCGTGATCGTGCTCGAGGGCGACGTGGGCCCGCCCGTGGTCGGCCGGGTGGGCGCCGAAAACTGCCCGGAATCCCTCGCGCCGGGCGAATGCGTGAGCGTGCGCTTCACCCTGGGCGTGATGGTGCGGGTGGCGCGAGAGGTCGGCTAGCGCGGCGGCCGACGCCCCCCGTGGACCGCGCAAGGCCCTACCACCAGACCGCCAGGCGATCGCCCGTCCTGGGGGCAATCCGCTGCAGTAGGTGGGGCCGCTACGCGCCCGCCCGTGTCCGGGCCTCTCGGGTTTCCTCCTCCTGGCCGGACTCAGTTACTCCCAGGATGTCCCACTTCTCCAGAAGTGAGACTTTTCGGGCCTGGACCGAGCCGCAAGCCCAAAGAATAGCCATTGCGGCGGCCTGCCGAGGGCTGATCGGGACATCTTTGTCCCGAAATGAGGGAACGGAGACATTTCGGGGCAGCGGTGATTTCATCGCCCTGAGCCAGCCCAGCAGCCGGTTCGAAATCAGCATGGTTGGGGACGCCAGCACCTACTGCGGTCCCGAGCCGTTCCTGGCGCAGTCAACCAATGCGGCGACCTGAGAGTGTGCCTGGGGACACCGAGTCGGCCATTGTGACAGCAGCTGGCGTTCGGTGCCGGTCTCGATATTGACCGTCCACAACACTCCGTTCGAGGGTGCGTACGTCCACTTTCGGCCATCGTGGCCAGGTGTGGTCGGTTGTCACCGTTGTTGCCCTATGGTCTCGCCCCAGGGCTGGCACTCAAAATCCCGTGAGGCTCAAACCTCGTGGGGGTTCGAGCCCCCCTCCGGCACCAGTCTTTTCAACGACATCCGCCATCCCGATGTTCTGCGGCACATTCCTTGGAGCATTTGGTGCGTTGCTTCTGGCTGTCTGTCGGCGCAGTTGATGGTCATGGTCCGCAATACACCGCACTGGCATCCACCGCCTACTTCAGCGCCTTGGCGATGCCTTTGTGGCTCCACGCAATGACCCTGATCCTGTGCTTCTTGATCGCGGGCGGCAGTCGCCCTGGAATCTCTCCCTGGTAGACTCCGACCACCTTCTTCCCGAGTTTGACGCTCTCTTCAACCTCCCAATTCACCCACTTGCTCCCAGCCGCATGGTCCGACACGTAGACAAGGGTCAGGGACGCCTGCCGGATGCGCTCGCGGATACCCTCACGGATGTCGTCGGCCCGCTCGCTGTCGAACGGCGCACGCAGGGACCAATCATTGAAATCCACCGTGCTGTCTTCCTTTTGGGCTTGGCCGCGTAACAGTTCAACCAATGGCTTGTCTTCGTTCGTAAAACTGATGAAGACGTTGCGACGTCCGCCTTGCGGTGATCTCACCTTCTTCTTTGCCAGTTCTCCCCCCCGTCTAAGTTCGCCTGGAGAAGTAACTATTCTTTTGCTCAGGCGAGGGATTCACCCCGGCGCGCGCGAGCTTCGCGAATGATGCCCAGATTCTGGGCCGTCGTGTCGGGCTCCCAGACTTCGCGGACCGCTGCTAGGGCAGCCACCACAGCATCCGCGGCCGCGCCCTCATCCCCACCCAGCACCGCCAGCTCCAGCAGGGTCGCGTGATCCCAATAGTTCGCATTGCCCGAGGTGAGCCGGCGCGTCACGGAATACGTGACGACCGGAAGGATCTCCCGGCTGCGGTCGTCGTACGGATCGCGAATCTCCATCAGCGTCAGGGCATTGATCCCCGGGTATGCATCTCGCCAGTCGGTCTGAAACCCGCTCAAGTACGCGTCTATCGCCTCGTCCAGAAATCTTCGCGCATGCTCTTCCTCGCCGGCTCGGCGCGCAGCATCCCAGCGGTCCTTGTACACGCGGCCGAGGATGCCGAACGTTTCACTCGAAGGAACGCGCCGCGCGATGAGCTGAAGCAGCACGAGTTCGGCTTCCTCGCTTCGCCCGTCGCGATTGAGCGCCAGGGCGAACTGCTCCTGCACCATCACGGATTCCTGCACGGGCCGGGACATGAGGTCTTTCAGCCGAATCATGTCCTTCCAGGCCTCGATGGCGCGATATGAGAGGAAGAGCTCGATGACGACTCCGACTTCCACATCGGAGACGTCCCCCAGCTCAGCCTCGAGCGCGCGCAGCCCCTCGAGACCGCCCTCATTCCGAGTTCTCGCCTGCGCAAGACGCTCCCGGAATTCCTGGCTGTACCCCACTTGCTCGCGGGATTCGTCTGCTCTCGAGCGATCAAGTTGTGGTGCCAGCA
>JAYUCR010000488.1:0-7066 GCA_043740165.1 Acidobacteriota bacterium
TTGGACGGAGTCTCTTCCTGCCGCCGTCGGTCACCCACGGTTTCTGGATGGAACTCCGCCAGGAGCGTCCCGCGGCGGGCGCGGGGAGCTGAACCTGCCGGGAATACTCGGACAGGCTCCTACGGTTTCGCGATCGGTAATCCCCGTCCGGTCACGAGATAGGTCGCGAAGCTCCCGAGCCAGTGACCGCCTTCGTAGTGCGAGCCTGTGACCGAGGCGAGGCCGCGCTCGCGGTGCGCGCGGGCGGCGGCGCGGATCGCCGCAAGCCGAGGATCGGCGCGCGGCAGACCGGAGACGATCCCCTCCAGCATCCAGGCGCGGCTGAGATTCAGCCCGTCCAGGTGGGCCAGCTTCGGATCGGACGGGTCGGTCACCTCCTCCGGCGTCAGCCAGGCGGCACGCCCGTCGCGCGGGATGCCGGGGAGGAAGGTGTTCAGCCAGGCGGCGAACTCCGCGGGAGGCAGGACGCGGCGCATCAGGTCGGCCTCGGCGATGCAGGGGGACAGGAAGTCCTGCCCCGAAGGCTCGTAGGAGAGCGGGCAGTCGACGTCGCGGAGGTAGTAATCACGGGCGCGGGAGACGACCAGCGCCTGCATCTCCTTGTCCCCGGCGGTCCGCGACCAGTCGAGGATCAGGCCGAATGAAAACGCCGTCTGGTCGTGCTCGCCGATCCGGATCGGGTGGCTCAGCTTCGGCAGCCACTCGGCCAGGCGCTTCTTCGCGGCGCGCTCCAGCGGCAGGAGGGCGGTGGACCAGCGCCGGGCCTGCTCGTCGTTCCACTCGCGCAGCTCGGCGGAGAGCTGCAGCAGCCAGGCGAGACCATACGGCCGCTCGAAGGAGACCCGTCCGGGGCCGTCGAGGTAGCGCACCTCGGCCTCGATATTCGAGGCCGTGAGGCTCTTCGACAGCTCCTCCAGCGCCTTCGGTGCGAACGGGGCGTCGGGGAAGGTGCGGGCCAACCGGACCAGCAGCCAGTGGCCATGCACCGAGGAGTGCCAGTCGTAGCAGCCGTAAAACGCGGGCGTCAACTCGCGCGGCGGCCGGACGTCGGCGTCGCCGTTCAACACGTGGCCGATCTTGTTCGGGTACTCGCGGTGCACGCAGTCGAGCGCCAGCCGCGCGAACCGCCCCGCGGCAGCCTCGTCGAACGCCGTCGCCAGGGACGCCGGCGCTGACCCCGGTACCGCGGCCGTCGTCGCGTCTGTGGGAACGGCTGCCGCGGCAGCCGTCGCGGCCGGTGCGCCCGCCGCGACGGCAGCGAGGAGGGCGGTGAGAAGGGCCGCGGTCCGTATCACCATCCGAGCGGCTTTCCCCTGTTCTGCTGGTCGAGCCAGGTCTTCAGCGGGGCGAAGTATTCGGCCATCGCGGAGGCATCGGTCTGGCGCTGGCCGGTGAGGGCGAACAGGGCGTCGGGCCAGGGGCGGCTCTGCCCCATCTCCATCATCTTCACGAGCTTCGCGCCGGCCGCCTTGCTTCCGTAGATGGAGCCCTTGTGCAGGGGCCCGCTGTAGCCCGCCTCCTTCAGCAGCGCGCGATGGAACTGGAACTGCAGCACGTCGGCCAGGAAGTAGCGCGTGTAGGGGACGTTGGCCGGCACGTGATACTTGGCGGCGGGATCGAAGTCGGCTTCGGTGCGCGCCACGGGCGGAGCGACCCCCTGGTACTTGAGGCGCAGGTCCCACCAGGCCTTGTTGTAATCGGCCGGCTGGATCTGGCCGGAGAACACCTTCCAGCGCCACTGGTCGATCAGGAGACCGAACGGCAGGAAGGCGACCTTGTCGAGCGCCATCTTCAGCAGGAGGCCGATGTCGGCGCTGGGGGGCGGCTCGGTGTCGATCAGGCCGAGCTGCTTGAGATAGGCCGGCGTGATCGACAGCGCGATGGTGTCGCCGAGCGCTTCGTGGAAGCCGTCGTTGGCGCTGCCGCGGAACAGGAACGGTTGGGTCCGGTAGGCGCGCTGGTAGAAGTTGTGCCCGAGCTCGTGGTGGATGGTGTCGAAATCCTCGTCGGTGATCTCGATGCACATCTTGATGCGCAGGTCCTGATCGTTGTCGATGTCCCAGGCGCTGGCGTGGCAGACGACGTCGCGGTCGGCCGGCTGCACGAAGAGCGATCGCTCCCAGAAGGCCGGCGGCAGCGGCTCCAGCCCGAGCGACGTGAAGAAGCCCTCGCCATAACGCACCATGCCGCGCGCATCGACCTTGCGGTCTTTCAGGATCTGCGTCAGGTCGTACCCCTTGTCGACGTCGGCCGGCGCCACCAGCGGGTAGATGTTCGACCAGGTCTGGGCCCACATGTTCCCCAGGAGGTGCGCCGGGATCGGCCCGTTCGGCGGCACGACGGCGGCGCCGTACTTTTTCACGAGCGACGCGCGCACGTAGGCGTGCAGCGATTCGTACAGCGGCCGCATCTGCTGCCAGAGGCGCTCCAGGTCCTTGGAGAAGGCGTCGGGCTCCATGTCGTAGTTCGAGCGCCAGAGGGCTCCGACGTCGGCGAACCCCATCTCGCGCGCCCCCTGGTTGGCCAGCTCGACGTAACGCCGGTACTTGTCGCGCATCGGGGGGGCGATGGCGTGCCATCCCTTCCAGGCGTCGAGCAGCTCCTTGGGGTCGCGGCTGTCGGCGATGATGCGCGACAGCGCGGCGAGGTCCAGGCAAGCCGAGCCCTCCCCCTTCGGGCAGTACTTCCCCTTGCCGTACATGCTTTCCATCGAGGCGGCGATCTCGGTCAGCTCGGCGCGCAGGGCGGGGTCGCTCGGCGCCGGCAGCGTCAGCGACAGCTTGATCAGCTTCAGCTTGCGCGCCACGTCGGCCGGCAGGGTGAGGCCGTCGAAGCGCCGCGAGGCCACCGCCAGCTCGGTCGTGGCGGCGATGGTGGCGTCGTTGGCCTCGGCGGCCATCTTCTCCGTGTCGTCGGTGATGAAGTTCGACTGCACCCAGGTGGCCCGATTCTGCCGGTTGCCGAGGTCGAGCATCCGTTTTTCCGCCGCCTCGATGAAGGCGCGCGCCTCCTCGACGGTTGGCTTGCCGGCCGCCGTGGCGGCCGGCGCGGGGGTGGTCGCGGGGCTCGTCGCGGGCCCGGGCGCGGAGCCCGCTCCAGCGGCGCTCGCCGCTCCCGCGGCGGCGGCCAGGGCGAGCCCGGCGCCGATCGCGAGCGGAGCGCAGGCGGTGCCGAGACGGAGCACGAACTGTTTCACGACGGGAATGCGGCGTGCCATGGCGACCCCCTTCAGAGACTTCGGTTTCAGCTCCGTTCCAGGCGCGCTCTCCAGGCGCTCATCGCCCGGAGGAGCGTTCTCCCGGCCGGCGTCAGGAGCCCGGCCTTCGCCGCCCGCTCCAGATCGACGAGAGCGCCGCGGATCATACTCAATTCGCGCCGTCGCTCGCGCCGCACGAACGACAAACCCCCAGGACCGAGGAAAGCGCCCAGGACGCGCGGCATGCGCGCGTGGGCGATGGCGATGCGGGTGAACAGCTCGGCGCGGAAGAGAAAAGTGTAGGTGCCGTGAAGGATGCCGTGCAGCGGCCGGCGGCTGCCGCGCCAGGGCGAATCGAAGGCCTGGACCTCCTCCGTCTCCGGCCCGCGACGCAGGAGGTCGACCGTCTCCTGGATGCCGTGCAACAGGTGATGCGCGGTCTCGTGCAGCAGGTCGTCGGCCAGCTGCACGATCGTCTTGCGGTGCACGTTCAGGAACGACACCCCCGGTCGCGCCGCCAGGGAATAGCTGACCAGCCCCGGCTCGCGCACCGGCACGATCATCGCGGTGCGCGCGAGGATCTGGGCATGCGCCTCCGGCCACGCCAGGTGCACGAGGCGCAGGGCGCGCGCCAGGCGCCGGTCGACGCCGGAAAGATCGCGCCCGACACCGAGGCGCCGCGGGGACGATCGCAGCGCCGGAGCCAGGAGAATCGGGGTTCCCGGGACGAGGCGGCGGCGAAGGAGGAGGTCGCCCCCCGGGTCGGGACCCGGGCGCGGACCGCGTTGCCGGCGGGGAGGGCAGCGGAAATGAAGCGGCGATCCGGCCGCCGGGATGATCAGCGTGGGCGCCCCCTTCCGGCGCAGCTCGAGGACGCCATTCCGCAGCCGCGCTTCGATGCTCCCGGCCTCCGGCCCGCCACGCCGCGCGGCCACGATCGCCAGCGGTCCGGCGGCGCCGCCGAAGGTGCCGAGATCGATCCGCCCCGCCGGCCGCCCCTGCTCCGGCTCCTCGCGCGCCAGGAGGCGCACCGCGACCGTCGCGTTGTCGGAAGAACAGGCCAGACGGGCCCCCAGGAGGCACGCCGCCAGGTCGCTCTGCGCCGCCTGCAGACGGGCGATGGCGAAGCGGGCCGCGCGGGCCGCGAATCCCTGGCCGAGCCGGCCGGAGGGGAGGAGTCGCACCATCTGGTCGGTCCGGCTGACGCGATCGAAGAGGCGGTTCACCTCCCCGGCCAGCGCCAGGCGATGCACCGCGGTCCAGAGCTCAAGCTCGGAAAGGCAGCCCCGCAGGTCGGGCCCGGTCAGGAGCCGCAGCCGGGTCGGGGCCGGCATGGCGCGCAGCATCGCTTCGACTTGACCGATAAGCCCGGCCGCCCCCGGCACCGCGCGGGCCAGCCCGGGAGTCGCGAGGGTCCGCCGGGCCCGCCGCAGCCGCCGGACGGCGACCCGCGCCAGGAGCCGATCGAGTCGCAAGGAGGCCGGCCCTTCGGGCGGGCAGAGGGCGCGCAGGATCGTCGGGATCGCATCAGTTGGGGGCATCGACTCCGCAGGGCCCGGAAACCTTGTGACGCCGGGCCGCGCCGATCATAGAATACCCGCCATGTTTTCCATCGATCGTCGGACGGCTGTGATTTCCGCCGCATGCGTCACGCTCGCGTGCCTGGCCGCCACGGGGCCGGCGCTGGCGCAGGGGTACGGCGGGACGGTGTCGGACATGCTCACCCGGGGCCAGGCCCTCCTGGCGCAGAATCGCCCCAACGAGGCGATAGCACAGTTCCAGGATGCGCGGACCTTGTGCGCCACCCCCGCCGAAATCGTCACCTCGCTGATGGGAGAGGCGCAGTCGCACCTCGCCAGCAAGGAATACCTGCCGGGGGCCGGGCTGCTCGAGGAGGCGTCGCAGCGCTTTCCGGACGATCCGCGGATGGCCGACATTCTTTTTCTCGCCGGCATCGCGCGCAAGATGGGCGGCGACCTGCCGGGGGCGGCGCCGCTTCTGCAGCGCGCGCTCGAAAGCAAGCCGACTCCCGACCTGCTGCCGAACGTCAAGTTCCGCCTTGGTGAGGCCCTGCGGCTGACCGGCAAGGCCGCCGACGTGCCGGCCCTCCTGAAGGATTTCGAGACCGAGTTCCCGTTGCACCATCTGATCCCGAATGCGCTCTACCTCGTGGCGATCGCCCAGCACGACTCCGGCATGCTGACGGAGTCGGAGGCGACCTACAAGCACCTGATCGACGCTTTCCCCCACTCGCAGGCCGCGGCGGAGGCGTTTTACGATCTCGGTTCCGTGCTGGCGGACAACGGCAAGAATGCCGAGGCGGCGGAATTCTTCCGGCGGTATGCCAACGGCAACCCGTCGTCGTCGATCGCGGCGCGGGCGATGGAACGGGCCGGAGACCTGACGCTGCTGCACTCGCCGACCGAGGCGCTGCTCTACTACGGCGTGGCGCAGGCGAAAGCGGTGGTCAACCCGGCGCCGCCCACCGCCGACATGGCCGTCAGCGGCTGGCTCGGCACCAAGCGCAACATCGCCGACGCGTTGAGCCGCACCTGGGTTCTGGTGATGGCGGGGGGCGTGGCGCTGCTGATCCTGGGATGGCTGGCGCGGAAAATCATGCGTCGCGGCCGGCGTTCTTGATCAGTCGCCGTCGAACGGGCCCGGCGGCCGCTCGTCGGGATTCTCGGCCGCCTTCTTGCGCGCTTCCTCGAACTTGCGTTCCAGGATCTGCTCGCGGTGCTTGGCCTCCTCCATGGCGCGCGTCAGCCGCAGCTCCGCGTCGCGTTTCTGGGCTTTGACCGAGCCGATAGCTTCCTCGAGTGATTTGTGCTCGCGCTTGGTGGGGCGCTCCTCCCGCAGCACGGCGCCGGTTTCCGGATCGACGGTCAACAACGTGTCGCAGCAGGGACAGAGAACCTGGACGTTTTCGGGCATGCCGGCATTCTCCGCTCGCGCCGTCTCGCGGTCAAGCGCGGCGGGCGGGTGGAGGGGGGGTGGAGCCGATGAGTGATGGGGTGAAGAGCGCCTACGAGATCGCCATGGAGAAGCTCCTGAAAGCGGACAAGGAGAGCGGCCAGGGCGGGCCGCGCACCTTGACCGAGGAGCAGAAGCGCGCGATCGCCGAGATCCGCAGCCGATCGCAGGCGCGGATCGCGGAGGTGGAGATCCTGCACCGGTCCAACCGCGCCAAGGTGATCGAGGACGCGAAGGCGCTCGAGCAGCTCGAGGAGGAGTACCAGATCGACAGGCGACGCATCGAGGATCAGCGCGAGCGCGAAATCGCGGCGGTGCGCAAGGCGGCGCCAGCACCGCCGAGTCCGTCGCCGAAAACGTCGCCGCGCGCCGCCGGGCCCAAGAGGAAGAGAAAGGGGAGCGGCCGATCCGGGGCCGCCTGCCTCCTGGCCGCCACACTGACCTCGCTGCTCATGAGCAGGACCACGGCGCATGCCGGCCCTGCTTCCGGAGCCGCGGCCGCCACGCCCGCCCCGGCGTATCTGATCCGCGCGGCGCGCCTGTTCGACGGCGGCGAGGCGATGGCTGTCCGCCGCGACATGGCGGTGCTGGTGCAAGGCGAAAGGATCCTCAGGGTCGGGACGGTGGCGAGCGTTGCGGCGGCCGCCGCGGCGCTTCCGGGAGGGGCGCTGAGCATCGAGCTGGGCGATGCCACCCTGCTCCCGGGCCTGATCGACGCGCACACGCACCTTCTGCTGCAGGGGGACGCCACCCGTCGCGAGTACGACGACCAGGTCCTGGAGGAGTCGATCGCCCACCGGACGGTGCGCGGGGTGGCGGCCGCCCGGGCCGCGCTCGATCACGGCTTCACGACGCTGCGGGACCTGGGGACCGAGGGGGCCGGTTACGCCGACGTGG
>JAYUCR010000489.1:0-7053 GCA_043740165.1 Acidobacteriota bacterium
GGGGCCTCGCCCTCCACGATCCAGACGTGGGAATCGGGCGGCGTCTTGTCGAGGATTGTGGCGACGACGCCGGTCAGGCCGGGGATGTCCACCTTCACCACGAAGTGCATCGCTTTGCGCCCGGTGCCGCCCGTCGAGAACGGCTCCTCGTCCGTGGGCATGAAATCCAGCTTCACCAGCAGCGGCTTGGGCGTGATCGCCAGCATCGACACCGAGGTCTTGGGAACCTTGGGGGATACGTTCTTGAGGAGCGTCAGGATCATCCCGTTCGCGAGGTCGGGCGGCAGCTTGAGGCGCTCCTCGATGACTTTTTCCTTGCCGTCCTCGTCCGTGTAGCGGACATGGACGCGTCCGCTCCGGGCATCGATCGTCGACTCCGTGGGCCTCTTGAAAGCGGGGCCTTTCTGCACGAGGTGGTCGCTCACGAGGCGGAATTGGTTGCGCTGCGTGTAGACGGTGGTCTCGTCCTGGAGCGAGCCGTCCTTGAAACGGAAGACGAGACGCGTCGTCACCTGGTTTCCGCTGACGACCTGGATCAGGTCGCCATCGGCGATTGTCGTGCCGTCGAGCGTGCGCAACGTGAGGAACCCGTGGGTCAACCCCTCCGCCCTGGTCACCGCGATCGACTCCGCGAGTAACCCGGGGGACGGCAGCAGGGCGGTGGCAAGGAGGATGGCGACCAGCGACAAACGCTCCAGCGCACGCATGATTCATCATGACACAGACTCCCGGGAGGCGCGCGCGCCGCTCCGATGGCCGGCAGGGTGATAGAATTCCGTCCCCTTTACTACGAGGAGAAGCCGATGGCCGACAAGCCCTTCCTGACCGACATCAAGACTTTGAGACAGCGGGCGCGCCAGCACATCGAAAAGGGCGCCGTGACGCCGGGGTACAAGGCCGACCGCGATACCGTCGTCCGCATCCTGAACGAGGCGCTGGCCACGGAGATCGTGTGCGTCCTCCGGTACAGGCGGCACCATTTCATGGCGAACGGGATTAACGCCCAGAGCGTCGCCCAGGAGTTTCTCGAGCACGCCAACGAAGAACAGGCGCATGCGGATCTGATCGCGCAGCGGATCGTGCAGCTGGGCGGCGAGCCCAACTTCTCTCCGGAGGGCCTGCTGACGCGCAGCCACGCGGAGTACATCGAAGGGGATTCGCTCCTCGACATGATCAAAGAGGACCTCATCGCCGAGCGGATCGCCATCGACAGCTATCGCGAGATGATCGCTTACCTTGGGCACGATGACCCGACCACGGTCAGGATGCTCGAGGGAATCCTCGCCATGGAAGAGGAGCACGCCGAGGATCTCGTCAGCCTGCTGCAAGAACTGGGGAAGGGGAAGCCCCATTGACGACAGGGCCTGCAAGCCAGGCCCGAAGGTGCCGGCGATGAACGATCCGAGGGGCGGCGATCCTGGCGACGACGAAACCGGGGATCCCGATCCGGGCCCCTCGCCCCGGGATGTCGTGCTCGACACCGAGGCCGAGGTGATTTGCCCCTTCTGCGGCGAGGCGGCCGTCATCGGACTGGATCCAGGAGGCGGTGCCGCCCAGGAGTACGTGGAGGACTGCCCGGTCTGCTGCCGCCCCTGGCAGGTCCGCGTGAGATACGACGACACGGGGGCCGCCGAGGTCTGGATCGAGCCGTCCTGACGAGACGTTACAAATACGTTCCTTCCCTCACGCCGGTTGAAACATCTCCCTCCAAACTCAAGATTAGTTGAACGCAGGCGGGCCGCGGCCTCGAGCCGTTCCTTTCCGCCGCCCTGCGGTGGGGAGATCATCTGGTGCGCGGACGGCGTTGCTTACTGTGGATCGGGCTCGTCGTGCTTGCGTTCGGTGGATTCTCCTGTGCGACACCGGTGGCGCAGAAGACCCTGACGATGGAGGAGCATTCCCTCCGCATTCAGCTCACCGTGGGCGCGGACGGAATGGCGAGCCTCGCGGAGCACCCGCCCCTGATGGGCCGCATCGATCTCTCCCCGATCCTGGACGCCGAAGGCATCCATTTGAAAAAACCGGCGACCACGACCGTGCAGCTCATGATGCATTACGGGCGGGTCTACGTGGTGGCGGACTCCTTTCGCGCCGTCTGGGAATTCACGCCCCGGCCCGGAACATCCGTCGCGTCGTTCCGGTCCATCCCCGTGGTCAGGGGATCCGGCCAGAGGCCCATGAAGAACGTTCGCCTCTCCCGCTATGGCTCGTCGCGGTCATCCTGCGTCCGCCTCGATCGCGCCGACGGGAGCCCCGTCTTCATCACCGCGAGCGGAGAGGCCTCGGATGATTGTCCGTAGGATGGCGCTCCTCGCGGGCGCGCTTCTTCTGGGGACGACCGGCCTGCGGGCGGCAGGTCCCATTGAAGCCGACCCCCACGAGCTGTACGAGCGGGGCCGGGAGTACCTGGCACACGGCCAGCTGCAGGAAGCCGCCACCGCGTTCTCCAGCCTCAGCGCTCTCATCGCGAAGCGGCCCGGCTGGGATCCCGAGGGCGCTTTCGCGAAGGAGCTCCTGCCGCCCCTCATCGCGAGATTGGAACGACTCCAGGGCGCGGCCGGGAAACTGGATGACTTCACCGGCCAGGCGCTCCAGAATCTGAAGCCCCCCGACATGTCGGCGGACATCTCCACGGTGCACGACTACACGACATGGGCCGCGTCCGCCATTCAGCGGCTGCGCGCCGAACGGGACCGCATCATCGGCGCCGAGCTCTCCGATCCGGAGGAGCGGGCGCTCCTGACCCGAACGGAGAACTACGCGCGGACGGAACATCTCCTGGAGGCAGACGTCCTCAAGAAGCTTGCCGACACGGCCGGCACCGACATCCTTGGCCTTCTCAATGGCGATCCGCGGCTCGAGTCGGTTCTGACGCGCTTCCGCCAGCTCCAGCGGGAGGTCATGCAGAGCACGGCGGAGCGGGACCAGTTCCAGCGGCACGAAAAGGATGCCGCCGCGCGGAACGAGACCATCCTGCGCACGCTGGCATCGCTCGTGACGGAGAGCGACCCGGACGAGACCCGGCAGGCCGACGGGCGGCCCACGGACGTTTCCTATCGCTTCGCCAGTTTCCTCGACGGCGAGGGGGAGGCAATGCGCTCCGAGAGCTCCCTGACGCGGGCGCATCGCGACGTGCTGCTGGCAAGCCTGGATCGCTACCGACGCACCAACCGGGCGCTGGTCGCGGCCGGGCTCGGGTCGGACCAGAGCCAGAGGATCGAGGCCCTGGCCAGGGCGGTGGCCGGCATCCCCCTGGAGCCCGGCAGCCTCACGGAGACCTCTCCCATCAATCGGGCGGGCGCGGTGCTCGTGTGCGCCCTGGCGTTGTGCACGGGCTTTCTGGCGTGGCTCTCATTGGAAAGGGGCCGGCGGCTCGCGGCGTTCCAACGTGCCGGCGGTCACGGCACCTCCCTCATGTCCCACGAGGTCGTCGACAGGGATGCCGGCCAGAACGCCGCCTGAAACGGGCCTTTGGCGCCCGCTGGCCTCCGTCGCCGCGCTCCTGGGCTCCAGGACGTTGCGCTATGGCGGGCTGGGCTTCGCCATCGGATTGAGCCTGACCGGCATCGGTTACCTCGTCGATTACTACGCTCTCTACAAGACCTTGCCGGATGGCCTCAGCCTTTCGATGATCAAGGGCCTCCACGAGGTCACCCCGGTTCATTTCTTCATGGATGGCTTCGCCCTCATCCTGGCGGCGGTGGGGGCCGTGGTGGGCAACCTCCAGGACAGGCTCATCTATCACTCGAACCATCTCGAGGAGATCGTCGCGACGCGCACCGAAGCCCTGCAGCGCAGCCAGGAGCGCTACGAGATCGCGGCGCGCGGCTCCAACGACGGGCTCTGGGACTGGGATCTGGTCACCAACGAGATCTACTTTTCGCCCCGATGGAAGCAGGCGCTGGGACACCAGGAGACCGAGATCGGGAACAACCCCGAGGATTGGCTCGATCGGGTTCACCCCGAGGATCGTCCCGGCCTCGAGGCCCGCATCAAGAGCCATCTCGCGGGAGGCTCGACGCACCTCGTGGCGGAGTACCGGATCCGCCACGCGGACGGCTCGCATCGCTGGATGCTGTCGCGCGGCATCGCGGTGCGTGACGCGAATAACGAGAAGCCGTACCGGTTGGCGGGCTCCCAGACCGACGTGGATGAACGGAAGCGGATGGAGGAGCAGCTCATGCACCTGGCGCTCCACGATCCTCTGACCGACCTGCCGAACCGGACGCTGTTCTTCGACCGCCTGGCCCATTCCTTTGGAAAAGCGCGCAAACGCCACAGGGACGAGAGCCTGGCGATCATCTTCGTGGACATCGACCGGTTCAAGAACATCAACGACAGCCTGGGCCACGTGATTGGCGACCAGGTGCTGCAGGCCGTCGCCCATCGCATCAGGGAATGCATCGAGCGCGTGACCGGCTCGGCGGAACAGGAGGACGGGCAGGAGGACGGCCGGCCCGGCCACCGCAACATGGCCTGGACCATCGCCCGGATGGGCGGCGATGAATTCACCGTGCTGCTCGAGGACATCCGTTCGCTCCGCGATGCGACCTTGATCGTGCGCGAGATGGAGTCCGAATTCCGCAAGCCGGTGCAGGTGGAGGGGCGCGAGCTGTACGTGACCTTGAGCACCGGGATCGTCCTGGGCCCGGGAGAGTACGAGCGCCCCGAGGATCTGCTGCGGGATGCCGATACGGCCATGTACGGGGCCAAGGCCGGCGGACGCGCGCGCTGCGAGATCTTCGACGAGAAGATGCTGGCACGGGTGCAGGAGCAGCTCCGGCTCGAGACCGATCTGCACCAGGCCCTCGCGCGCGAGGAATTTCACGTCGTCTATCAGCCCATCGTCGAGCTGGCCACCGGCAGGCTCATCGGATTCGAGGCGCTCCTGCGCTGGCTGCATCCCGAGAGGGGTTTGATCGCTCCGGCGAAGTTCATCCCCCTGGCCGAGGAGACCGGGCTCATCGTGCCTCTCGGCCGCCTGATGTTCACCGAGGCGTGCCGCCAGCTGCGACACTGGCGCGATCTCGATCCGAGCTTTCATGGCCTGACGATGGCGACCAACCTGTCGCTTCGGCAGATCTACAGCGCGGATTTCGAGCCGGAGATCGCGGCGCTCACGGCCGAGGCCGGGATTGACCCGACTCTGCTTTACTTCGAGATCACGGAGAACACCCTCATCGAGCACCCCAAGCAGGTGACCAAGGTCCTGCTGCGCCTGAAGAAGCGCGGATACAAAGTGGCCATCGACGACTTCGGGACCGGATATTCATCGCTGGCAGTGCTCCAGAGCCTCCCGGTCGACATCCTGAAGATTGACCAGCTCTTCGTCACCGGGCTGAGCGAAACCGAAAAAGCTCGCCAGATCGTCGCGACGATTGTCGGGCTGGCGAAGGCGCTGGGGCATGAGGTGATCGCGGAGGGGATCGAAAACGAGTCGCAGGCCAAGGAGCTCCGCAAGCTCGGCTGCACCTACGGCCAAGGCTATCTCTTTTCCATCCCGCTCGAGGGCGAGGCGGTGGAAACCGAGATCCTGGCCCGCTTTCAACCTGCGCTTCAGGCGCGGAACCGGCGGGAGGCCGGCATGCGCAAGGCCGGATGAAGCAACCGGTCCCACGCACCGCTGAAACGTCCTATCTCGTAAATCGTGGAAGCTCGTTGCCGGGCGCAAATCCCTTGTGTTCCATCGATGTGTCCGTCGCCACTTGCTTGGCTTGCGCGAAGGCTGTCTGGCCGGCCTTCTGAATCGCGCCGGGGATCTGCTGCATCGTCTTCCCCATCTTGCGCGCCGCGCCCTTGAGCTGCGCGCGCGTCTCGCGCCCGCTGCGCGGTGCCGTGAGAAGCGCGATCGCGGCACCCGCGGCCGCGCCCATGGCGAACATGCCCAGAAACGACCCGAATCCATTGCCACCGTGATCAGATCTCATGCGATGTCTCCTTATTTGCCTGGCGTTGCGTGACGGAGACACTTGTACGCCAACATGTCGAGCCTCGCCATCAGGAAGCTCCTGATTCGGTGCGAATTGGATCCCGGAGCGGTTTGACCCGCCAGTGCGCCGCCCGTCGCGGCGGAGCGGGGCACGGATAGCTATGTATAATGCGGGCAATGCCGCGCCGGGAATGACCGGGCGCGGCGGTTCGACGCTCTCGTCTTTCGCATGAAGAAGAAAGCCGCTCCGCGCAGCCTGTCTGCCGCCCTGACCGGGCGTTGCTTCGTGCACCCGCTGTTCGATTACCTGCTGATCGGCGGCGGGCTGAGCCTGGCTCTCACGGCGATCGTCGTCATGAATCCGGTCGGCACGAAGATTCTGGGCGTCGGACCGATGTGGTACCTGGTGATGCTGGGCAACAGCGCCCACTTCGCGGCGTCCACGGTCCGCCTGTACACGAAGCCCGGCGCGGCGGGGTCGATGCCCTTCCTGTCGAAGGCGGTCCCTCCGATCACCATCGGCCTGATGACGCTGTGCGTGATGTACGTCGGGAGGGTGGGCCCGCTTCTGGACACGCTCTACCTGACCTGGTCGCCGTATCACTACTCGGCCCAGGCTTACGGCCTGGCGGTCATGTACTGCTACCGTTCCGGCTGCCAGCTGGCCGCTCCCGACAAGAAACTGCTGCGGCGTGTCTGTCTTCTCCCGTTCCTCTACATGGCCGCCCAGCTCCTCGACGCGCGTCTGCCGGACTCGATGCGCCAGATGTTTCCGCTCGCCGTGGCCCAGTTTTCGACGCTCAAGTGGGGCCTGGCGATCCTCGGCGTCGTCGCGCCGCTCCTCTTGTTCGCCAAGGTGTGGCGGGCGCGGAGCGGGCCGATGCCGCTGATCAGTCTCCTGATGGTCCTCTCCAATGCCATCTGGTTTTTCGTGCTGGATCCGATGCAGGCGTTCATCTGGGCCACCGTTTTTCACGGGATCCAGTACCTGGCGATCGTGCTCATCTTCGACGTCAGGGATCGGATGCGCCTGCCGGGCGGCAGCCGCGCCGGGTGGTTCCACGTCGCCTGGTTCTATGCGGTGTGCCTGGGGCTGGGCTACACCCTGTTCATCCTGCTGCCGA
>JAYUCR010000490.1:0-2894 GCA_043740165.1 Acidobacteriota bacterium
CTGCGCGACGGCATTCTCGCGGGCTCCATCCCCGGGCCGCACCTCTACGTCGCGACGCTCGCCCTCGACATCTCCGGCGCCTACCCGCTCCTCGGCTACCCGCTCGAGTCGCCGGTGCCGAGCGGCGTGCAGGTCGTGGACGGGGCGGATGCGGGGCGCCGCGCCGTGCGCGAGCAGGTCAAGTTCGGGGCCGACTGGATCAAGGTCTATTGCGACCGATCCTATTCCGTCGACAAGGAAGGGAGGCTCGACAGCATCCCGACTTTCGAGCCGGACGAGCTGAAGGCGATCGTCGAGGAGGCGCACCGCCAGAATCGCCGGGTGGCGGCGCACGCCATGGCCCCGAAGGGGATCGGGCGCGCCCTCGACGCCGGTGTCGACAGCATCGAGCATGGGATCGGCCTCAATGAGGCCCTGATCGCGCGCATGGCGCGCCAGGGAGTGTTCTACTGTCCCACGCTCATGGTCACCCAGCACGTCGCCCCGGCGCGCGCCAGGGAAGGCTCCCAGGTCTGGGGGAAGATCCCGGAGTTCCATCGCCAGGCCTTCGCGGCGGCGCTCAAGGGGGGAGTGAGCATCGCCTTCGGCACCGATGCCGGCGGCTTTCCGTGGACCATGAACGAGGCGGAAGAGTTCGGATGGATGGTGCGCTTCGGGATGACACCCGCGGCGGCCCTGCGCGCCGCCACCACGACCGCCGCGCGGCTCCTGGGCCAGGAGAAGGAGATCGGTCGGATCGCGGAGGGCTATCGGGCCGACCTGGTCGCGGTGCCGGGCGACCCCCTGCGGCGGATCGAGGCGATGGAGGAAGTGGGCTTCGTGATGCAGGGCGGGCGCGTGGTGAAGAACGTCCTCGCTACTTCAGCGCACTGAGGAGCGCCGCGAGCTCGACCTCGGGGACGGCGGTCTCGTGGGTCGCCAGCCGCGTGATGTCCTTGCCGTTCTGCTTGATCAGGATGGCCGGGATGTTCTGAATCCCTTTTCCTTCCCACGGCCCCTTCTCGGCCCCGAAGTTGCGCGGCACCCCCACCAGCGTCACCTTGATGTTCGCGTTGTTGGCATCTTTCAGGACGCGCAGGAACTTCGGCATGAACATCTTGCAGTGCGGGCACCAGGTGGCGAAGTAAGCCTCCAACTCGATCGGCTTCTTGTTCGCCTTCAGCGCGTCCATCGAGGTCTTGTCGGGGTTGTAGGTCTTCATCCCCTCGCGGTATTCCATGCGGTCGGCGATCAGCTCGTCGATCCCGATCGGTCCTATCACCGGCGGCCGGTCGAGAACCTTCAGGACCCGCACCTTGGCGGAATCGGTCTCGAAGCGGAGCACCGGTCCTTCGATCGACAGGGCGTAGGCGGTGGCGTTCGCCGGGATGCTGTTGGATACCTTCAGGACGGCGGGCGAGCCATCCGGCGTGATCAGGTTTCGCGGCACGGCGATCGCCTTGCGCGACGGCAGATCGATCAGCAACCCGGCCGACTTCGAAGGGATGTCGACCAGGAACCTGCCGCGCTCGTCGGCGGTGAAGAAGCGGGCGTCCTGCGGAAACTTGCCGTCCACCTCGACGCAGAAATCGTAGTTGGCGCGGCAGATGATATCGGTGGCGCGCGCGGCCGCCGGCGCCACGAGGGCCAGGATCGCGAGCAGGACAGCGGTTCGAATCGCGGTTCGTCGGGTCATGGAGCCTCCGATAATAGCAGGTCGGCAGCGGGCGGGCGAGGGTCCCGGAAGATACGCTCCACCCGCCCGGCCCGGACCGTGAAGTATAGGGGCAGGCGGCGATAAAGGCGCTTCAACGTCGGCCGGTCCACCGCGTGCAGGTCGAAGGCAGGGTAAGCCTCCCACATGAAGGCCGCTTCCTCCTGCTCCGAGGAGGGTGTCAATCCGACGACGGCCGGGGTTCCCGGGGTCGCGTGAAGAGTGTTCAGCCCGGTGGCGGCCTCCTTGGAGAGCGGATCGGTCACATCCAGCAGCGCCACCAGGGCCGGCTGCCCCTCTTCCGGCAAGTAACGGTCGATCTTCAGGTCCGCCACGGCCCGGCCCACTCGAAGCTCGGTCACCAGGGTGTCGATGGGCAGCCGGGGTGAAGCGATCGCGAACCCGAGCGACAGCAACGCCGCCGCCACGACGATCCCGCCCGCCAGCCGCCGGGCGCCAGACTCCCAGCCCCCGAGCCCGGCGATCGACAGCGCCGCCAGAGCGAGGAACCCGACATCCTCCCAGATGACCTGCTGGGGCGTGCGTTGAGCGTAGGCGCCGAAGCAGCCGCACGACTCGGTGCGGCCGGTCGCGATGCCGTACCCCTCGAGGACGATGAAGAAGACGAGAAGCAGGGCAATGCCCGTCGCCGCCAGGCGCGGCTTGCACCCGGCGACGAGCGCCACTCCCAGAGTGGTTTCGACGGCGATGAGGAGCGGGGCGGCGATGGCCGACAGCCCCGGCCCGATCAGGCCATACCCCGCCATCTGGTGCGCGAATTCGGCGACGTCGAGAGCTTTGAGGAGGCCGGCGGCCAGGAAGATGAAACCGAGTGCGATGCGGCTTCCATGTCCGCTATAGGTGAGAGCGCGTTTCAGCATGGCGGTGATTCTGCCATCAGATCGCCCGGCCGGCGAGGCCCCCCGGCTATTGGTGGTAATGGATGAAGCCGGGATTCAGAATCGAGTCCGGGTCGAGTTTCTTCTTCAGGCGGCAGAGATCGTCCCACTTCGCGCCGAAGTGCTGCTTCCATCGGTCGTGGTCGAACTCGATGAGGCCGGAGAGATACCGCTTCGCGCCCGCCATCATGCTGAGATCCGACGCCATGTTCAGGCGCGGCTTGGCCATCGGGATGACATCCGGCGGCAGTCCCGGCAGGATGCCGAACCCCATCACGAGCGGCGTGCCCGGCGTCATGAAG
>JAYUCR010000491.1:0-2893 GCA_043740165.1 Acidobacteriota bacterium
CGGACCGCGAGCCCCGGCGGGATCGATCGGAAGATCCGCGTGTCGGAGAAGGTCAGGCTGGCGTGCCCGGCGCGGGAGCGGAACAGCTTCCAGCCGAGCGCCAGGAGCACCACGAGCAGCAGCAGGCCCCCCAGCGGGTTGGCGAAATGGAGGTGCTTCATGCGGCCCCTCCCGCCGCGAACGCCTCGACGGGTACCGCTTCGGCCGGCTTCGTCTCGTCCACCAGGCGGTAGGCCGATTCGACGGCGCGGCGGCTCTCCTCCGGCTCCGGGCGGTACTTGGCGAATTTCACCAGGTCGCAGGCGGCCAGGAACTCCCCCGCCATGCCCGTGGCGCGCACCGGGATCCGCGCCGCCCGCAAGGCCTCCAGGATCTCGAAGGTGGTCCGGTCGAAGGTGTCGATCCCGAACCGCCGGCCCAGGTAGCGGCGCACGATCTCCGCCAGCTCGATGTAGAACTCCTTCACGGCGCCCCGATCGAGCCGCCCGGACGACAGCAGCCGCTCCAGCTCTTCATAGGCGATCTCGTGCGCCGGCCGCGGCGGCGCCGCGGCGGCCGCCGTCTCTTCCACCGGAGCGCGGTGCCGCCGGCGCCGCCAGAGGTACCAGAGGAGCGCCGCCAGCAGCGCCGCCGCGAGCCCCACCCAGGGCCAGAGGGAGCGCTCGGGCATGCCGACCGGGTTCTTGATGTCGGCCGGCTCCGTCTGCCCCGCTTTCAGGACCGACGCCACCTCGACGGTGATCGGCCTGGTGGCGGCGGATCCCTCCTTCCCCGACGCGTCGCGCCAGGTCACCGTGATCGCCGGGATCTCCTTGCGGCCGACCTCGTAGGCCGCCACCTTGACGGTGCGCTGCTCCTCGACCTGACCGGTCGGAAGCGTATGCGGCGCCCCCTCCACCTGATCGAGGAGGGTGAGGGCGTCGAGCCCACGCCCCGGATCGAAGGAGACGATCGTGAACCCCGGCGGATGGACCACCCGGAAGGTGAGGGTGACCGGGTCGCCGACGGTGACCGCGGTGCGATCGGCCTGCACCTCCGCCGTCACCGGCGCCGGCGGGGGCGCGGTCGGGGGCGCGGACACGGCCGCCTCGCTCACCGGCCCATCCTGCGCGCCCGCCGGTGGAAGAAGCGGACCAGCGGCACGTCGTACGGGCGGTCGGTGCGCAGCTCCAGGGTGTCCACCCCGACCGAACGGAACAGCGCCGTCCGCGCCTCCCGGCGCTCGATCGCCCAGCGGCGGAACGCCAGGCGCGTGCGCGCATCGCTCGCGTCCACCAGGACCCTTTCGCCGGTCTCCGCGTCCTCGAGATCGAGCAGCCCGCCGGGCGGCAGCTCCTCCTCGCGCGGATCGGTCACGGTCAGGGCGATCACGTCGTGCTTGCGCGCCGCCACCCGCAACGGCCGCGTGAAGTCGGCCGCGAGGAAGTCGGAGATGATGAAGACGACGCTGCGCTTGGTGATGGTGCGCTGCAAATGCTCCAGCGCCATGGCGATGTCGGTGGTCCGCCCTTTCGGGGCGAAGTAGAGCACCTCGCGCAGCACGCGCAGGACGTGGTTCTTCCCCTTGCGCGGGCGGAGAAAGGTCTCGATCCGATCGGTGAAGGCGATGAGGCCGACGCGGTCGTTGTTCTTGATCGCCGAGAACGCCAGGAGCGCGCTGATCTCCGCCTGGATCTCCCGCTTGAACTGTTTCTGCGTGCCGAACTGCCCCGACGCCGAGACGTCGACCAGCAGGATGACGGTCAGCTCCCTCTCTTCCACGTGCTTCTTGACGTACAGGTGCCCCATGCGCGACGTGACGTTCCAGTCGACGGAACGCACGTCGTCACCGAACTGGTATTCGCGCACCTCGGAGAACTCCATGCCCCGCCCCTTGAACACGGAGTGATACTCGCCGGCCAGCGATTCGTTCACCAGCCGGCTGGTGCGGATTTCGATCCGCCGGACCTTTCTGAGGATTTCCGCGGGCAGCATGGCGATAGCGGGGGCGCCCCTCAGGGCACTTCGATGGTGTCGAGCACCCGCTGGATGATCTGCTCGGTCGTGACGTCCTCGGCCTCGGCCTCGTAGGACAGGATGATGCGGTGCCGCAGCACGTCGAACGCCACCGACTTGACGTCCTCCGGGGTGACGTAGCCGCGGCCACGCACGAACGCGTGCGCCTTCGAGGCCAGGGTCAGGAAAATGGTGGCGCGCGGCGAGGCGCCGAACTGCACCAGCCCCTTGATGTCGAGCTTGTAGTCCTCGGGCCGGCGGGTCGCGATCACCAGCTCCACGATGTAGTCCTTGATGCGCGCGTCGATGTAGACCTGCCCGACCACCTTGCGGGCGCGCAGGATGTCCTGGGTGGTGATCAACCGCCTCACCTGGGGGTCCTGGAAGGCGGTCATCCGATCCAGGATCTCGCGCTCCTCGGCCTTGGTCGGGTAGTCAACCTTGATCTTCAGCATGAACCGGTCGATCTGGGCCTCGGGAAGCGGATAGGTTCCCTCCTGCTCGATCGGGTTCTGTGTCGCCAGCACGAGGAACGGCCGCTCAAGAGGATACGTGGTGTCCCCGATCGTGACCTGGCGCTCCTGCATCGCCTCGAGAAGAGCCGACTGCACCTTGGCCGGGGCGCGGTTGATTTCGTCCGCCAGGACGATCTGCGCGAAGACCGGGCCCTTGCGCGGCACGAACTCGCCGCTCTTCTGGTTGAAGATCATGGTGCCGATCAGATCGGCCGGGAGCAGGTCGGGGGTGAACTGGATGCGCTGGAACTTGGCCTCGATGACGTCGGCCAGCGTCTTGACCGAAAGGGTCTTGGCCAGCCCCGGAACGCCTTCGAGCAGGAGGTGGCCGTCGGCGAGCAGGCCGATGAGCAGCCGATCGAGCAGGGCCTTCTGCCCGACGA
>JAYUCR010000492.1:0-2892 GCA_043740165.1 Acidobacteriota bacterium
TCGCCCTCGGCGATCGCGCGAGCCTCCGAGTCGGTCGCCGCGGTGACCCATCCGATACCCCCCGCCTTTTGCCTTCCCCGGCTCGGCAACGATCCGCCCCAGCAAGGCGCCCCGCTTCGCGTCGTTGCGCCATTCGTCACGGATGTGTGGTGCCGGGGCCGGGACTCGAACCCGGAAGGCCTTTCGGCCAGGGGATTTTAAGGCCACGGGAAGCAGGCACCGCACTCAGGACTTAGCCAATTCGTTGCCTTTTTCCCGTCCATGGGGTCCTTACCCTACCCGGGCGCGACTCGCGACCTCCTGCCGGGGAGGACGTGGGACCCCGGTGGGCGGGTTCGAATAGGCGCCAACGGAGGTATCGACATGAAGTTCGGCCGGATCACTTTCGACCCCCAGATTCTCGGCGGAAGGGCCGCCATCCGCGGTATGCGGATCCTGTACGCCCAGCGCATCGTGGCGCACGATCGCGTTGACTTGACCCTCGATCGAGCCACCGATCCAAGAGACCCCCGACTTCCACCCTCCAGTTGAAATCGCGAGTCGCAGGGGGTTGACAAGCCATCCTCGACCTGTCCAGGCGCGTTGGTCGCAGCACTCTCCCGAGGGCAGTGAGAGTAGGCTAGAATCCGCTCATGGCGCTCTTCGAGTCATTGTTCAAAGCGCTGAATGACGCCGGTGTCCGGTACGTCGTGGTTGGCGGCGTGGCCGTGGTGCTGCATGGTCATGCCCGCCTCACCGTCGACGTGGATCTGGTGGTGGACCTGGATAAGGGCCAGGCCCTGAGAGCCATCGACGCGCTGGTAAAGATGGGATTCCGTCCCCGAGTTCCCGTGAACCCAAGGGACTTCGCCGACCGGTCGGTTCGCGAGGCGTGGATTCGCGACCGCGGGATGCAGGTGTTCTCGATGTTCGATCCCTCGAACCCGATGCGGGTGGTCGATCTTTTTGTCGACCATCCAGTGCCGTTCGAAGAGTTGTGGGCACGCTCACTGGAGCTCGAGCTTCGCAATACGTCCGTGCGGGTCGCGTCGATCCCCGACCTGATCCATCTGAAGCGCCTGGCAGGTCGCCCGCAGGATCTCGCCGACATCGAGCGACTCGAATCCATCCTGGAGGCAAAGAAGAAGGGCGAAGATGACTGAGCGCGCAGGATCAGCCGATCAGTGGGACGCCACCTGGGCAGGAGCCCGGAAGCAGCTCCTTGAATCGACCCTCGCCGCCACGCCAGCGCAACGGCTGGCGTGGCTGGAGGAGATGCTGGAGCTTGCACATCGCGCGGGCGCACTTGGAAAGAAACCGCTCGACCAGAGGTAAGGAAGTCAGCGCCACCCCCACAGAAGCCCGCAAGTCGCGCGCCCCCCGCATGAGGCCGCTTTCCCTTGCCCCGATCGTCACCCCGCACGGCCATCTCACTCTGGGTCAGGTCGATGAGGGACCCGCCCTGGACGCCGGGCTCGCCGAGCGTCTTCTGAAAGCGTTCACGCGCGGCCCGGGGCATGGTCTGCTGCAGCTCGGAGCGGGTGAGGTCGGCACCGCCCTTCCACCGGCCCTCTCCTACTGGCGCGAGCTCGGCACGCTGTACGTGACCGCCCTGTGCACCCTGCCGGACGCCGAGGAGCGCGGCGCGAAGGTGCGTGTCCCGGTCCCGCCTGCCGCGGAGATGGAGTCGCTGGCCTCGGCTGCTCCACCGATGACCGGCGCGGAGTACCTGACGGCGGCTGTTCTCCAGGATCTCTGGGAGGAGATCAACGCGGCGTTCGGTAGCGAGATGTCCGAGTGGGGAGATACTGTTCAAGGCTTCCTCAAGCACCACAACCCGGCCTGGAACCTCGTGGGCCGCGTGCACTTCAACCTCGCCGAGAATTCCCGGGACGAAGCGGCGCCCTTCGCGTTCCTCGCGACCTACACGACCCGGTTGTCGGCGCACGCCAAGGCCCAGCATCTTCCGCTCGGTCAGGCCCTGCGCGACTATGCGGGCGCGGCGAACAAGGAGCGCCTGCTGTCGCTGCTCCTCCCCGTCCAGCGCGCCGCCGAGGGCTGCTCCTGGCTCAGGGTCATGGTCGAAGCGGGGGAGATCTTCCACCCGTTGCGCTGGACGCCGCAGGAGGCGTTTCAGTTCCTCGGCGATGTGCCGCGACTGGAGAACGCGGGCGTCGTGGTGCGGATGCCCGCCACCTGGAAGGCGAACCGTCCGCTCCGTCCTCAGGTAACGGCCACTGTCGGCGGCAAGGCGCCCTCGGCGCTGGGCAAGGATGCGCTACTCGACTTTCGCATGGAGGTCACGCTCGATGGCGAAAGGCTGACCGGCGCCGAGATCAAGGAGCTGCTCGCCCGATCCGACGGGCTCGCGCTGATCCGCGGGCGCTGGATCGAAGTCGATCGCGAGCGGCTGAGCCGGATGATCGAGCACTTCCAGGAGGTCGCGTCGGCCGCCGCCGGCAGTGGCCTCACCTTCGCCGAGGCCATGCGGATGCTCGCCGGCACCGGCCTCGCGAGCGATGGCGCCGCCGGCCACCCCGACGCCGACTGGGCCCAGGTGGTCGCGGGCCCCTGGCTCGCCGACACGCTCAGGGGACTTCGCAGCCCGGAGGGGTTGGCCTGCGTCGAACCCGGCCGTGCGCTCAACGGCAGGCTCCGGCCCTATCAACAAGTGGGGTTACAGTGGCTCTACCTTCTCTCACAGCTTGGTCTGGGCGCGTGCCTTGCGGATGACATGGGTCTCGGCAAGACCATCCAGGTGCTGTCGCTGCTCCTCGTTCTCCGAAGCCAGGGGGATAGCAAACGGCGGCCGAGCCTGTTGGTCGCACCCGCCTCGCTGCTCGCCAACTGGGCTTCGGAGATCGAGCGGTTCGCGCCCAGCCTCCGGGCGCTCGTCGCCCATCCGTCGGTCCT
>JAYUCR010000493.1:0-7041 GCA_043740165.1 Acidobacteriota bacterium
TGCGCCCTTCGGGTTCGTCGCGGCGCGGGGCCGTCTGCTTCGTTACCGCTCCTCGGAGATGTCCCGCATCGCCGTCGTCGCGGCGCCTCGCATTCGGCCCCGCGGCGCGGCGAACGCGGCCCATGCGAATACTCGGACAGGCTCCTAGGGGAAGCGATGCAGGTCACCGCGATCTACCCGGGCACCTTCGATCCGATCACGAACGGGCACCTCGACATCATCACGCGCGGGGTGCGCCTGTTCGATCGGATCGTCGTCGCCCTCCTCAAAAACGCCGACAAGGAGCCGCTCCTGCCGCTCGCCGAGCGGATGGAGATCGTGCGCGCCGTCGTGGCGCGCTTCCCCAACGTCACCGTGGAATCGTTCGACGGCCTCCTGGTCGATTACGCCCGCGACCGCGGGGCGCAGGCGATCGTGCGAGGCCTGCGCGCCCTGTCGGACTTCGAGTACGAGTTCCAGATGGCGCTGATGAACCGGCGCCTGGAGCCGGGCGTCGAGACCGTCTTCATGATGCCGAGCGAGACCTACTCGTACGTCAGCAGCCGGCTGGTGCGCGAGGTGGTGCGCCTTGGCGGCGACGTGAAAGGACTGGTGCCGGAAGAGGTGATCGCCCACCTCCGGGCGCGATACGCCGCGGAGCCTTCCCGGTGAGCGGGCGTGCGCCGGGGCTCGCCTCGCGGCTGGACGTGATCAGCGTGTCGCCGACGCTGCGGGTGATGATGGAGGCGAAAGCGCTGCGGGCGCGCGGCGTCGACGTCATCGACTTCGGGCCGGGGGAGCCCGACTTCAACACCCCCGAGAACATCAAGCGGGCGGGGCAGCAGGCGATCGCCGACAACCAGAGCCACTACACCGAGACCGCCGGCATCCCCGAGCTGCGCCGCGCCATCGTGGCGCGCTACAAGTCGCAGTACGGCGCCGAGTGGAGCGACGCCGAGGTGGTGACCGGCTGCGGCGGCAAGAACGTCCTGTTCCTCCTGGCGATGGCGATGTTCGAGTCCGGGGATCGAATTGGCCTGTACGCCCCCTACTGGGTCTCCTTCCCGGAGCAGGTGCGGCTGTGCGGGGCGGAGCCGGTGATCCTGCCGTGCGAGGAGACCGCGGCGGGGCCGGTGCCGCGGGCGCGCGAGCTGGAGCGCATCCCCGCCCTCAAGGCGCTGATCCTCAATTCCCCCTGCAACCCGAGCGGGGCGGTGATCCCGCCCGAGGAGGTGGAGCGGTTCGTCGCCTGGGCCGAGCGCACCGGCGCCTGGCTCATCTCCGATGAAACGTACGACGCCTTCCACTACGGACCGGGGCCCTATGCGTCGTTCGCCGCCCACGCCAAGCGCCTCCAGGATCGGCTCATTCTCGTCAACTCGCTGTCGAAGACCTACGCGATGACCGGCTGGCGCGTCGGCTACGCGCTGGGCCCGAAGCCGATCATCGATGCCATGAAGATGGTCCAGTCGCACGACGCCACGCACACCGCCGCGGCGTCGCAGGCGGCGGCGGCCGAAGCGTTGAGTGGACCCCAGGACATGGTCGCGCGGATGCGCGAGGAGTACCGCGGACGGCGCGACGAGCTGGTGCCGGCGTTGAACCGCATCCCGGGGATCACCTGCGCCCTGCCGGGCGGGGCGTTCTATGTTTTTCCCGACGTGACGCAGGGGATGCGCCAGCTCGGGTGCGCCACCTCCGTCGACCTGGCCGCCCGCATGATGTCCGAGGTGGGGGTCGCGGTGGTGCCGGGCGAAGCGTTCGGGATGCCGGGGCGGCTGCGGATGTCCTACGCCCTCTCGAGCGAACGGATGCGCGAAGGGGTGGCGCGGCTGGCCCGACTGTTCGGGGGGGCTTCGGCGTGAAGGGCCTCGGCGCGCAGGGTGCTGGCGTGAGGAGCCTCGGTTCCACCTGGCTGGCGATCGCCTTCCTGCTCGCCGGGGCGTCGGCGGGAGTTGCCGCGCGGCACAAGGAGGCCGTGCCGGTTGCGGCGGCCGCGCCGGCCAGGCCGGTCGTGCCGGCAGCGCCGGCCGAGTCAAAGGAAGCGCTGATCGTCACGGTCACTCTGGACGATGCCGTACACCCGATCACGGCGCGATTTTTCAAGGATGCGCTGGCCAAGGCCGACAAGGATGGCGCGGCGCTCCTGATCCTCCGGCTCGACACGCCGGGCGGCCTGATGAGCTCGATGGAGGAGATGATCACCGCCATCACCCACGCGCGGACCCCGGTGGTCGTCTTCGTCCATGGGTCGAAGGCGGCCTCGGCCGGTTTCTTCCTGACCATCGCCGCGGATGTCGCCGTGATGGCCCCGGGAACGCGCATCGGCGCCGCGCACCCGGTGGCGGCGATGGGGGAGATCCCGAAGGACTCGCCGATGATGGCGAAAGTGGAGAACGACGCGGCGGCCTACATCCGCACCCTGGCCGCGAACCGCGGGCGGAACGCCGCCGTGGCCGAAACGGCGGTGCGCGCCAGCAAAGCGTTCACCGAGCAGGAGGCGCTCGCCTCCGGCCTGATCGATTTCATCGCGGGCAATGAGGCGGAGATCATCACGAAGCTGAACGGCCGGCCGATCCGCCGCTTTTCCGGCGAGCGGGTCACCCTCGATCTGTCGCACACGCGGACGGTATCGCTCGACATGAGCGGCCGGGAGCGTTTCCTGAGCCTCCTGGCCAACCCGGCTCTGGCGGCGTTGCTGCTCTTCGTGGGGATGCTCGGACTGTACGTCGAATTCACCCACCCGGGGCTCATCGCTCCCGGCCTCGTCGGCGGCGTCTGCCTGCTGCTGTTCATGATGTCGACCCAGACGCTGCCGGTGAGCTGGGTCGGCGTCGGCCTCGTGGTGCTGGGCCTGGTCATGTTCATTCTGGAGATCAAGGTGGTGAGCCACGGGGCCCTGACCGCCGGCGGGATCGCTTCGCTCGTCGTCGGATCGATGCTCCTGTTCCGGGGCGCCTCGGATCTCCCCGGGTTCCACACGGCGCGCCTCTTCATCATGGGGATCGCCGCCAGCGCCGGCGTCCTGATGGGGATCCTGTCGCTCCTCATCGCCCGGGTCTGGCGCGGGCGGGCGGTCACCGGCGCCAGCGGGCTCCTGTCGGAGGAGGGGACCGCCCTGACCGACATCGATCCGGACGGGCGCGTCTTCGTGCACGGCGAGTACTGGAACGCGCACGCCGGCGTCCCGGTGCGGCGCGGCGCGCGGGTGCAGGTCAAAGGGATTCGCGATCTGGTGCTCGATGTCGAGGAACTGGGCTCAAGGAGGTCCTGACCATGCCGTTGCTCGCAGCGTTCGAATCGATCCCGCTGGTGGTGATCATCGCGGTGGCCTTCTGGCTGTTCGCCAGCATCAAGATCCTCAACGAGTACGAGCGCGGGGTGGTCTTCCGGCTGGGACGCCTGCTGCCGGAGGCGAAGGGCCCCGGCCTCGTGATCGTCGCCTACCCGATCGACAGGATGGTGCGCATGTCGCTGCGCACCGCGGTGCACGACGTTCCGCCCCAGGACGTGATCACGCGCGACAACGTCTCCGTGAAGGTCAACGCCGTCGTCTACTACCGGGTGATCGACCCGCGGCGGGCGGTGGTCGAGGTGGAGCAGTTCCACTACGCCACCTCGCAGCTGGCGCAGACGACCCTGCGCTCCGTCCTCGGGCAGGTGGAGCTCGACGATCTCCTGAGCCAGCGCGAGCGGCTCAACACCGAGCTGCAGAACATCCTCGACAAGCACACGACACCCTGGGGCGTGAAGATCTCGGCGGTCGAGGTGAAGCACGTCGATCTGCCGCCCGAGATGCAGCGCGCCATGGCCAAGCAGGCGGAGGCGGAGCGCGAGAAGCGCGCCAAGATCATCCATGCCGAAGGGGAGTTCCAGGCGGCCACGCAGCTGGTGCGGGCGGCGGAGACGATGTCCACCAATTCGACCACGCTGCAGCTCAGGTATCTGCAGACGCTGACCGAGATCGCCGCCGAGAAGAACTCGACCATCATCTTCCCGATGCCGATCGACATCTTCGATGGGCTCAAGCGGGTGCTGGAGAAGTGAGCCGGAAGACCTGATGAGCGACGCGATCGAGGGTGACGACGACGGCGAGGTGGCGCGCCTGGCCCTGAAGGTGTGCCGCCGCATCGACGTCGAGGGGGCGGCGTCGATGTTCCTGCGCGCCGCCCTTGACCACACTCGGACCTCCATCGGGCTGGTGTACCTGTACGACGGCGAAAGCGACGTCTTCCGCCTGCAGTGCTCCACCTTTCCCGCCGAGGATCCCTGGCGCGACGAGATCGCGACCCTGGATCTGGCCGACCTGCGCGGCACCGGGGCGCCCGATTCCTGGGCCCCCGCGGTGCGGCCGGCCCCCGCCGCCCTGCGGGGGAAGCGGCTCGATCCGATGCTGGCGTTTCCCCTGACCGGCGGCGGGCGGCTGTTCGGTTTCCTCCTGCTCGCCGATCCCCTCGACGCGACGCTCGAGGCGGCGCTGCCGCGCGCGCGGCGCCTGGTGCCGGAGATGCTGCCGGGGCTTCTCAATGCCCGGCAGGTGGAGTCGTACCGGGAGCTGGTGATCAAGGACGATCAGAGCGACTGCTTCAATCGGCGATACTTCGACCGGTGTCTTTCGGAGGAGGTCTATCGCGCCCAGCGGTACGGGTCGGCCCTGTCGGTGGTGTTCCTGGATCTCGACAACCTGAAGGATCTCAACGCGCGCTTCGGCCATGCGGTGGGGAGCAAGACGGTGCGCGAGGTGTCGCGGCGCCTGGTGGCCGGCATCCGCGGCAGCGACCGGGCGTTCCGGTACGGCGGGGATGAGTTCTGCGTCGTGCTGCCGGGGACCGATCTGAACGGCGCGTGCGAGGTCTGCGAGCGCCTCCGTCTGTCGATCGCCACCCGGCCGTTCATCGTCGACTCCACGACCCAGGTGGGGGTGACCGCCTCGTTCGGCATCGCCGCCTACCCGGATCATGCCCGCACCAGCCTCGGGCTGATCAAATGCGCCGACGAGGCGATGCAGATCGCCAAGGGCCTCGGCAAGAATTCGGTGCGGGTGGCGGTCAAGAGCGCCGAAGGGCGCGCGCCGCGGGCGCAGGGAGGCGGAGCGTGAACGGATCGCCGCGTCTGCGCGTGCTGGTCGGCGGCGTTGCGGCGTTGAGCCTGGCGCTTCTGTTCGGCTCGCGCTGGGCGGGGCGCTACGCGTCGGCGGATCGGGCCGCCGGCAGGCGTACCTCGGCGGGCGATGCGACGCGCGCCGGCGTGGCTCCCGGTTTCAGTTTCTACAAGACGCTCGGCGCTCCGGCGGCAGGGGGAAAACACTCGACGCCCTCCGGCGCCGACACGACCCTCGTCCCGAGCCCCGGGGACGGGGTGCGGACCCCCGGCGCCTATGTCGTCCAGGTGCTGGTGACGCGCGACGAGGGGCAGGCGCACCGGCTGCGCGACCGGCTCGCCGCCAAGGGGCTCCCGGCGGCGGTGGTGGGGGGCGAGGCCGATGCGGCGCCGATCTTCCGCGTGCGCGTCGGCCGCTGGCGCGACCGCGGTCCCGCGGAGACGGTCGCGACGCGCCTGCGCGAGCAGGAGCACCTCGATTCCTGGGTCCTCCAGGAGGCGGCGCCATGATCGGCGCACCGCTCCGCCGCGGGAAGGAGGAGCGCCGGCTTCTGGGCGAGCTCCTGCTCGAGTCGGGACTGGTGCGCGGCGACGGGTTGCGCCGCGGGCTGCAGGCGCAGAACCAGGGAGGCGGCCGCCTCGGGTACCACCTGATGCGCCTGGGCGAGGTGGTGCCGGCGGCGCTGCACCTGTTCCTGGACGAGCATCTCGAGACCCTGCGCCCCGATCTGGTGGACGACCTGCTCCAGGGCTCGGCCGCCGCGCACCTGCCGGCACGCCTGGCGCACCACTACGGCATTGCCGCGGTGCGCGCCGACGACGGCGTGCTCGACCTGGCGGTGTCGAGCGCCGATGCCCCGGCGCTGAAGCCGGCCATCGCCGCCCTCACGGGGTTGCGGGTCGAGCCGGTCATCTGCCCGCCCGGCCTGATCGCCGAGGCGCTGGAGCGGGCCTACCCGAACGAGCTGGAAGCGGGCCAGTTCTATCCCCGCCTGGGGGACGCGCTGCTGGTGCTCGATCCGGCGGAGTTGGCCGCCGACGCGGCCGGGATGACCGCCCTTCGTCCCGGCGCCGCATCCTCGGATTGGCTGCGCGCGATCCTTTGCGCCGCCATCGGCCAGGGGGCCCGGCGGATCGAGATCGCTCCGCGCCCCGGTCGGACGGAGGTGGTGTTCATCGGCCCCGAGGGCCACGAGCCGGCCCTGGCGCTGGCGCGCGGGCCGTTCGCGGGGGTGGCCGCGCTGATCGAAGGGCTGGCGCGCATCGCGGCCCGCGGCCGCACGCTGCCGCGCGAGGGGCGCTTCGCGGTCCAGGCCGGGCGATGGCGGACGGTTGCCTCGGTGCTGGCGATGCCGGGCCTGGGAGGCCACACCTATGGCATTGACCTGCGCCGGGAGATCTGGGTGGCGCCGGAGCTCGAGGAGGGATCGGTCCGCGTTGCTCTGATGTCGACTCTCGACCGATTCACCGCCATGGGACATGGGCTGCTGATCCTGGGCGCCACCGGGCCGGCGGAGGTGCGCGCCGGGATGGAGCGCATCGTCTCGATGCTGGAAGGACGGCTGCCGCGGCGCGTCGCGGCCGCCGGGTTCGAGGATCTCGGCCTGCCGCGCGCGGGCGTCCCCGCGGCGGCTCCCGACCTGGTGGTCCTGCCCTGGGCCGGCGGGGCGCTCGAGGAAGCGCGGCAGCGCGTGGTGATCGCGGTCCTGCCGGCGGCCGACGCCTGCGACGCGGCGGAGCAGGTGGCCCGGGCCGCGATCCGCCGGGGCGAGCGCCCCCCCGACGGCGGCATCCTGGCGGAGCGCCTCTTCGACGCGCTCTGCCATGAATGCCGCGTGCCCTACGATCTGGCGGACCTGATGGCCCCCTTCGCCGCGCACCACGCCGTTCCCCGCGTGCCGTTCTGGACCTCGCCGGGATGCTCCGCCTGCCGCGGGTCGGGATTCCTGCGCCTGGCGCGGG
>JAYUCR010000494.1:0-2888 GCA_043740165.1 Acidobacteriota bacterium
CGGCTCGGGACCGTCGATCGCAGCGTCCTGCGGCTGGCGGCCTTCGAATTCCTTCACGAGCCTGAAACCCCCCGCATCGTGGTCATCGACGAGGCGATCGAGGTGGCCAAGCGGTTCGGAGGAGAGGAATCGGGGCAGTTCGTGAACGGCATCCTCGACGCCCTCAGAAAGCGCCTCGAGGCGGAGCTCCCGCCTCCCGACCCGATCACGAATCCGTCATCCGCCTGAAGGGTGGCGGAACTCCCAACAATCATTAGATTGGCCCGTGGCGTGACAGGTGCGCCCATCAGGAGGCGCGCCCCGCCACCGAGGGCCAATTTGAGCGTTGTCGGCAGCCTGGAAGACCTCTCGTTTCCCGACATCCTGCAGGTGGTCCATCTCAGCCGCCAGTCGGGCACCCTGATTCTCTCGGGCGCCGAGGGGGAGCGGCGGGTCCGTTTCCGCGACGGCCTTATCTGCGATGCGACGCTCGGTTCCTCGGGGCCGAGCCTGGACGATCTGCTCGTCCAGCGCGGTCTCGTGGCCCCGGCGGCGCTCGAACCGGCGCGCCTGCGCCGTGCGGAGAAGGGAGGGTCGCTCGCCACGGCCCTGATCGCCCTGGGTGCCCTGTCCCAGGAGACCCTCGACAGCCTGGTGCGCGAGGAGCTCCGATCGACGGTGCGTGCCCTCGTGCTGATGCAGGAAGGGGAGTTCCGCTTCGAAACCGAAGGGGCCTCCCCGTTGGAGTCGGAGGGAGCCGAGGATTCCGGATCGTCGCCGCTGCGTAAGGGCCTGGGGCCCGATGCCATTCTCTCCGACCTCCCGTCGGGCGCGGCGCCGCGCTGGCCGGCCGATCCGCCCCCCCTGCAGAACGGAGTGCCCCGCCGGGTGCTGCTGGTGAGCGAGCGCTCCTTCGTGACCCTGGCGCTGCGCGACGAGCTGCAGAGGGTCGGGTTCGAGGTGGTGGCCACCGACAGCGTCGACAAAGGCGTGACGCAGGGCCTAGCCTTTGCCGAGCGGCGCGAGGCCTTCTTCCTCGTTTCCGATCTCATTCTTCCCGATCAGGCCGGCATCGGCTGGCGTGGGGGCCTCGAATTGTTGCGCGCTCTGAAGGCTTCGGTCCCCGACCTGGTGGCCCTCCTCGTGGGGGAGATCCGGCACGCGAGCGCCGCCGAGGTGGCGTGGGCCGCCGGCGCCACCGGTTACCTGACGCTTCCCGATTTTTCCCAGGCGCCGTTCGAAGACGTCGGCATCAAGGTGCGCGAGTTCTGCATCCAGCTCTCATCCGCCCTTTGCCTCTCCGACCAGCTGTCCGGGATCGACTGGAGCGCCGGGGCCGGGGCGATACGGGTCTCCGATCCGCTGTCGCTCCTGCGCGGTCTCATCGGCGAGCTCAACGCGGAGGGCGGGAGCGACGTGGCCCTGCTGGTGCTGCGGCTGGCCTCGGAATATTTCGAGCGCGCCGCCCTGTTCGGGGTGCACGACGCCAAGGCGGTCTGTCGCGGAGCGTTCGGCGAACCGTTCAACGCGCAGTTGCGCGGCGCGGAGATCGGGCTCGAGGACGGGTCGCTCCTGGCGCAAGTGGTCCGGAGCTGCGAGCCCTGCATCGGGCCGATCCCGGCCGGGTCGCCGAACGATGCGTTGCGGGGGCGGCTCGGCGAACCGCTGTCGCGCGAGGTGGCGCTCCTGCCGGTGTCGAGCGGACACGATGTGTTCGGCGTGCTGTACGGTGACAATGCCACGAGCGGACGCGACTTCGGGGATCTGCGCGCCCTGGAGATCTTCCTCTCCCAGGCGGGGTTGTCGCTGCAGAACGCGCTCCTGCGCCGCTGCATCGAAACGCTCACCGCCACGGACGGCGCCGCCTGGCGCACGGGGACCGCGGCGTGATCATCCGCTGCCCGGCCTGTCAGAGGAGCTATCGCCTCGAGGAGTCACGCTTCCGGCCGGGCCGGAAGATGCGCTGCACCGCCTGTGGCCACCTGTTCGCGGGAAAGGAGGCGCCGCCGCAGGCCCCTGACGCCGGCACGATGCGGATGCCGATCGCGGTCGCGCCCCGGCCGTTCGCCGCGCCCCAGCCGGCAGCAGCCCCCCGCCGGCCATCCGGAAGCGAGGCGATGCCGAGCCTGCTGCTGGCGGATGCCGGCCGCCCCTTCGGGGCCGCCCTTCGGTCGATCTTCACGGAGCTGGGGTATCGCGTCGACGCGGCGTCGGACGGCACCGAAGCCTTTCGCAAGGCGGTGTCCAGCAAACCCTCGGCCATGGTGGTCAGCGTGCACCTGGCCGGGCTCTCCGGGGTGGCGATTTGCGAAGGGGTGAAGGGGAGCCCGCACCTGCGCGACATCCGGCTCGCGCTGGTCGGCTCGGACCTCAGCTCCGACCTGTTCAACCGGGACACCGCGATGGCGTACGGGGCCGATGCGTTCCTCGACGAGAGCATGCCGGAGGAAACGCTGCGCGAGGCGATCGCCGCCCTGCTCGAAGCTCCCGTCGCGCGCAAAGCGGTGCCGCGCGTCTCGACTCCGAAGCCCGAGGCGGAGGAGGCCGAGGACGAAGAGGCGGAGCAGCCCTCATCCGCCATCGGCCGGCTGGCGCGGCTGATGCTGTCCGACCTGCGGCTCTACAACCCGGATCGATTCGAGCGCGCTCTGAACGAAGACAAGCTGCTCCAGACCTTCCGCGACGAGCTGGCGAAGGGGCGCGACATCGTCGATCAGCGGTTCCCAGGGGTCGCGACACGGCATGACCTGCTGGCCGCGGCGCTCCTCGAGGCGATCGAGGGCGAAAAACCCGATTCCTCCGCCCCCATCGCCCTGAGCTGATCAGTTGGTCAGGTAGGCGAACAGGCTGACCGTCGCCGATTTCTCCGTGGTGTTGTACAGCCGCACCCGGTAGCGCGGAAAGGCGAC
>JAYUCR010000495.1:0-7022 GCA_043740165.1 Acidobacteriota bacterium
ACCACCACGACCGGCGCATTCAGCGGGCTGCCCTTGAGCAGCAGCGGGCCGAGCGTATAGGACTGGTAATCGAGGAGGCCGGACGGGTAGGTCAGATCGAATCCGACCGTCCAGATGCCGGTCAGATTGGAGATCAGGATGCTCACGTCGATCGTCGAGCAGCTTTCGGTCGACTTATCGAAGTAGACGTCGCCGCCCGAGGGAGATACCAGGGCCCGGTCGAAGGACAGCGAGGTGCAGGTCACGGGATCGGAGCCGCCGCCGCCACCTCCCCCGCAGGCCGCGAGGGTCAGGGTCGCCAGGAGCGCCGCGACGGCGCGGGCGGGTCGTAACACCTTTCCTAAAATCGTTCCGCTGTCGCTCAAGGAGACCCCCCCGAGGTTCGAATATGAGCCGCCGGGTCGGCCGGTCAAGGGCATCCCTCCAGTGGCCGTCCGAGAAACTTGACAAAGATCGTCAGGTCATCGGGGCCGACGAAGTCGTCACCGTCCTGATCCGCCCCGGGGTGGAAGTTGGCTTCGCCGGCGCGCTCGTTCCAGGCGCGGGCCAGGCTGTTCAGGTCCAGGATGTCGACAGCGCAGTCCCCATTGAAGTCCGGACTCTTGACGATCTGGAGGGCGTCCGAGGTGCTGCCGATCCCGCCATCAGGATTGGTCGCCGTGACGAGCCGGGGGCCGAGGGAGGCGGTGGCGGAGACATCCGCCAGGAGGATGAGATCGCCGTTCGGATCCTGCGTGGTGCTGTTAACGGAGATGTCGGGCCCGAAGTCGATGCTCACCGCAGCTTGAAGGTTCAGTCCGCTGACCGCCAGGGTGTTAGGAACGCCACGGACGGCGTAGAACGATTGACTGCGTAGGTTAAAAATGGAAACGATGTTGGGGAGGAGGCCCGGCGTGGAGGGCATTCTCGCGCTGACCTCGGCCGATGGAGCGCTGACGTTTCCCGAGAGATCGAAGGCCAGCAGCGAAAAGTAATAGATGAGACCTGGCTCAAAAATGTCCGAGATATAGTTGTTGGCGGTTGCGGGCAGGGTCTCTTCCGTGGTGTAGACCCCGGATTGTGTCCCAAATCGCAGACGGTATCCGGCCAGATCGGACTCGATGTTGGACGCCCAGGAGACACGCAATGTGTCCGCCGAGGCGGCACCGATTCCCGACAGGAGCAGCGCGGCGAACAGAGAAACCGCTCCCAACAGCCGTTTCAGGGAAGCTTTCCAGGCGTGATGGCGCATGAATTCTCCCGATTAATTGAACGGAGTGGGGAGTGGCGAATTCGACGCGGGACGGGCAGAGCAAAGGAGATGCCAGAACCGGAAAGCTGAAGGGAAGTTGCTAGAAGAGTCCCTGGACCTGTCCGGATTCGTCCAGATCCACCGACTCCGCGGCCGGCTTCGGCGGCAACCCGGGCATGGTCATGATGCTTCCCGCCAGCGGGTAGATGAATCCGGCGCCGGCCGCGATGCGCACCTCGGAAATCGGCAGCACGAATCCCTCGGGGCGTCCCTTGAGTTTCGGATCGTGCGACAGCGAGAGCGGGGTCTTGGCCATGCAGATCGGCAGCGCGCCGTACCCCTCGCGCTTGAAGAAGGCGATTCGATCCCTGGCAGGCTCGCTGTAGCTCACGCCGGCCGCTCCGTAAACTTTGCGGGCGATCAGCTCGATTTTCTCCTCGATCCCCATGTCGAGCGGATAGAGAGGCTGGAAACGCGACGGGGTCTCGCACGCCTTGAGGACCGCCTCGGCCAGCTCAAGACCGCCGTCTCCTCCGCGTCCCCAGACCTCCACCGGCGCCGCGGCGGTCGCTCCAGCGGCGCGTGCCGCCACGCGCACCGCTTCGATCTCTTCGGGTGTATCGGAGTCGAACCGGTTGATGGCGACCAGAGCCGGCAGGCCGAACAGACGGACGTTCTCGATGTGTTTGGCGAGGTTGGCGCAGCCTCGCCCCACGGCCCCCGGATCGGGCCGCTTCCAGGTCGAGGGGTCCTTGGTGTCGATGGTGGCTCCGCCATGCAGCTTGAGGGCGCGGATCGAGCAGACGATCACCGCGGCCGAGGGGACCGTGCCGGCGATGCGGCACTTGATGTCGAACAGCTTTTCGGCGCCGCACTCCGATCCGAAGCCGCTCTCGGTCACGACATAGTCGGCAAGCTTGAGCGCCAGCCGATCGGCCAGGATCGAGTTGTTGCCGTGCGCCACGTTGGCGAACGGTCCGCAGTGGATGAAAGCGCCCCCGCCCTCCAGGTTCTGCACCAGGTTCGGCTTGAGGGCCTCGCGCAGCACGGCCGCCATGGCTCCTTCGGCCTTCAGGGCCGACGCCAGCACCGGCCGCCCCTCGCGGCTCAGGCCCACCAGGATCCGCCCGAGGCGCTGCTTCAGATCGGACGGGCTCGTGGCGAGCGACAGGATGGCCATGACCTCCGATGCGGCGGTGATATCGAATCCGGTCTCCCGCTCGACGCCGTTGGGCCCGCCTCCCATCCCGACGCGCACGCGCCGCAAGGCGCGATCGTTCAAGTCGACCGACCGCCGCCAGAACACCGCCTCCGGATCGAGGCCGAGCCGATTTCCCTGAAAGAGATGATTGTCCAGCAGCGCCGCCAGCAGGTTGTGCGCCGCCGCCACGGCGTGAAAGTCGCCGGTGAAGTGCAGGTTGATCTCCTCCAGCGGGACGACCTGGGAATAGCCACCGCCGGTGGCCCCTCCCTTGATGCCGAAGACCGGTCCCATCGACGGCTGCCGCAGGGTGCTCAGGGCGCGCTTGCCCAGCCGCCTCAGGGCCTGGGTCAGGCCGATGGTGACGACCGTCTTCCCCTCGCCGAGCGGGGTCGGGTTGATGCCGGTGACGCAGATGAGCCGGCCGTCCGGGCGATCGCGCAGCCGGTCGATGGCGCGGAGAGCGATCTTCGCCTTGTAACGTCCGTACGGCTCGATCTCGTCGGGTTGCAGCCCGAGGGATTCGGCGAGCGGCTCGATGCGCACGAGCTTCGCCCGCCGGGCGATTTCAAGATCGGTCGGCATCAGGGTGTCCTCCCGGCGGCCTGCGGGACCTGCTTCAGTTGCTTCCTCAGCTCATCGATCTCCGTCTCGGAGGGGTCGATCGCGACGGCGGTGTCCATCTCCTGGCGGGCGCCGGCGGCGTCACCCTGGGCCAGCAACGCGCGTCCCAGGATCGCGTGGCCCCGGGCGGAGGGAGTGAAGCCGAGCGATTGCCGCGCCGCGTCGGCCGCTCCGGCCGCGTCCTGCTTCTGCAGCGCCACGGTGGCGACCAGGAGATGAAACTCGGCTTCGTACGGGTGGGCGTCGGAGGAGGCCTTCTGCAGCATCTCCGACGCCTCGTCCCAGCGCTCGGAACGGACCAGGATCGCCGCCGCCTGGTAGGCCGCCGCCGGATAGCCCGGCGACTCCTGGAAGGCGCGCCGCAGGAGCGTCAGGCGCTTTCGGGTATCGGATTCCGCCATGGCGCGGCTGTAGGTCTCGAAGGCCAGCAGGGGCGGGTCGGGGTCGGCGCCGCGGGTCTTGATCCTGTGGCCGGAGCCGTGCAGATCGCCGTCGCGGGCCAGCGCCTCCACGAGGCTGGTGTGGACCTCCATGAGATCCTTGAGCCGTCCCTGCCGCGTGATCCAGGGCCGCGCCCGCTCGGTCTCCAGATCGATCACGCGGCCGGAGAGAGTCAGCTCGCCCTCCTGAACGTTGAACCGGCCCAGGACGAGGCGATCGGGCCGCACCTCCACCGGCCGGGCGCGCATCTTGCGGCCCAGCTCCAGGGCGCTCGCCAGGGTCAGTGAGGCCCCGGATGGGATGCCGCTCCCCTCCAGAAGCACCGCCCGGTCCTCGTCTTCCACGACGGCGCAGCCATAGCCGCGCAGGTCCTCGCCGGTGTGCAGCGCCAGGCCGGTCGACAGCCAGGCGAGGGACGGGTCCTCGGCGGTGTTTTCGAACGGAAGGATCAGCAGACCGGTCGGCCGGGCACTCGCGGTGGCGTTCGCTGCCGGGGTCGCGGCGAGAAGGAGGAGGGCGGCCGCCATCGCGGGGGCGGGCCTCACGCTCCGGTCCTCCGCGGCCGCTGTTCGAGCGGCGTCACCTCGTCCTGGCTCTCCGACTTGCCGAAGAACATCTTCCCGGCGGTGGTCTGAAGGACCGAGGTGATCGTGACCTCGATGTTCTTGCCGAGGAATCGCTTGGCGTTGTCCACCACCACCATGGTGCCGTCGTCGAGGTAGCCCACCCCCTGGTTCGGCTCCTTGCCTTCCTTCAGGATGAACAGTTGCATCGTTTCGCCCGGCAGCACCACGGGCTTCAAGGCGTTGGCCAGCATGTTGATGTTCAGCACCGGCACGCCGCGCAGCTCGGCGACCTTGTTCAGGTTGAAGTCGTTGGTGAGGATCTTTCCCGACAGCTGCTTCGCCAGCTCGATCAGTTTCATGTCGACGTCGCGCACTTCGGGAAAATCCACTTCGGAAATGATCACGCGGCCTTCGGGGCTTTTCTTGATGCGCTGCAGGATATCCAGACCCTTGCGTCCGCGGTTGCGCTTGAGGGGGTCCTGCGAGTCGGCGATGTACTGCAGCTCGCGCAGGACGAACTGCGGCACGACCAGGGTGCCGTCCAGAAACCCCGTCTCGCAGATGTCGGCGATCCGGCCGTCGATGATCACGCTCGTATCGAGAATCTTGTGCCCCTGCTGCGAGGCTCCTTCGGACCAGGAGGCGCGCAGCTGGGCGGGGCTGAAGCGCTCGGCGCGCGTCGCGCCCAGGGCGAGGCCCGTGTAGCCGAAGAGCAGGAAGACGAAGCCGCGCGCGACGAACGGCTGGACTCCCGCCAGCCCGTCGAGCGGCACGAGGGAGAGGATGAGCGCGGCGGCCGCGCTGCCGAGCAGCAGGCCGCCGAGGCCACCCAGCAGTAAAGGGAGTGCGAGGGACCGGAGCAGGTGCTCGAGCCCCAGAATGAGAGCGGCGGCCACCAGGCCGAGAAGCGGGCCGGTGACATCGAACGGATGCACCGCCGGAGGCCGTGCGTAACCGCCCAGCAGCATGGCGGAGAGGACGAGCACCACCCGGGCCATCATGTCCCTCACAACCCCTCCCTCCTGATCGCGGCGCGGCGCATCGGGCGCCGGACGGCCGGCAACCCGCGCAGACTGCCCATCATAGCGCCCCGCGGGCCGGTCATTCCAGAGCCCCGGCGGGAAAGGGAGACAGGAGCGTCGTCGGACCGGAGTCGATCACCAGGCGGGGGACACGAGGCCCGATGCGCGCCAGGATCTCCCAGGTGATGGTGCCGGCGGCGGCCGCCAGCGCATCGGCCCCGATCGATTCACCCTCGTCGGCCCCGATCACGGTGGCCACATCCCCCATCACGACCTCCGGATGGCCCGTCACGTCGACGGTGGTCAGGTCCATGTTGATCCGCCCGACGATCGGCGCCGTCCGGCCGCGCAAGAGGACCCGCCCCCGTGCGCCGGCGGAGCGCGGCAGCCCGTCGGCGTAGCCGATCGGCAGCGTGGCGATGCGGGCCGGGGAGGGGGCTTTCCAGGTCCGCCCGTACCCCACGGTGGCGCCCGCCGCCAGATCCTTGAGATCGACCACGCGGCTCTTCATGCTGAGCACGGGGCGCACCGGCAGGAGCAACCCGCGGCCCACCGGGTTGTATCCATACAAGAGGAGCCCCGCGCGGGCCAGGGTCATCCAGGTGGCGCGCTGGTCGATGATCGCGGCGCTGTTGGCGAGGTGCAGCTGCGTCGGGCGCAGGCCATGCGCCCGCAGCGTCGCCACCGATTTCAGGAACAGGGCGGTCTGCTGCGCCGTGAACGGGTCCTCCCGATCGTCGGCCGCCGCCAGGTGCGAGAAGGCTCCGGTGACTGCGATCCCTTGCGCCGCGGCCAGCACCGCGGCGAACCGGTCGACATCCGCCGCCGGCACACCGAGCCGGCCCATGCCGGTGTCGATCTTGACGTGCACCGGGGCCGGCGCGCCACGCCGCGCCGCGTGGGTCGCGAGCGCCGCGATCTGATCCTCGCGGTAGACGGCGGCGGTCAGATCGTGCGCCAGCACGAGGTCCGCCTGCTCGGGGGCCAACCCCCCCATGACCAGAATCGGGGTCCGCACGCCGGCCTGGCGGATCGTCGCGCCCTCCTCCGGCATCGCGACCGCCAGCCAGTCCACCCCCTCCCGCTCGAGCCGGCGCGCCACAGGCACGGCGCCGTGGCCGTAGGCATCGGCCTTCACGATCGCCATGACGCCGGTGGCTCCGAGGCGGCCGCGCACGCAGGTCAGGTTGTGCGCCAGGCGATCGAGATCGATTTCCGCCCAGGTCGGCCGGTGGGCCGCAAGCGGCAGTCCGCTCACTCCTGGCGCCACTCGAGCTCTTCGAACTTGGTGTATTCGCGGATGAAGGCGAGATCGATGTTGCCGATCGGTCCGTTGCGCTGCTTGGCAATGATGATCTGGGCCCGACCGCGGTTCTCCTCGGTCGGTTTGTAGACCTCCTCGCGGTAGATGAACATGACCACGTCGGCATCCTGCTCGATGGCCCCCGACTCGCGGAGGTCGGAGAGCTGCGGGCGGCGATCGCCGCCGCGCTGCTCCGGGGCGCGCGACAGCTGCGAGATGGCGATGACCGGGATGTGCAGCTCCTTGGCCAGCTCCTTGAGCGAGCGGGAGATCTCGGAGATCTCCTGGTTGCGGTTCTCGAACCGGCCCCGGCCGCGCATCAGCTGCAGGTAATCGATGATAAGGAGATCCAGCCCCTGCTCCATCTTGAGGCGCCGGCTCTTGGCGCGCATTTCGAGCACGCCGGTGCCGGCGGTGTCGTCCATGAAGACCGGCATCGCGGAGAGCTCGCCGAACGCGGCGGTCAGGCGGGCCCATTCCTCGCGCCCGAGGCGTCCGGTCCGCAGCCGATGCGCGTCGACCCGGGCCTGCCCCGTCAGCAGGCGAAGGAAGAGCTGCTCGCGCGACATCTCCAGCGAGAACAGACCGATCTTGCGCCCCTCGCGCGCCGCGTGCTGGGCGATGTTGAGCGCGA
>JAYUCR010000496.1:0-2879 GCA_043740165.1 Acidobacteriota bacterium
ACGCCGTTCGAGCGCGTGCACCTCGACATCATGCAGGGCGCGACGCGCCGCCCCGAATACCTCGCCAAGAATCCGAACCGGAAGGTGCCGCTCCTCGAATGGCCGGACGGCCGCCGCCTCGCCGAATCGGACGCGATCCTCTGGCACCTGGCGGAAGGTACGCCGTTCCTGCCGGACGACCGATGGGAGCGGGCGCAAATCCTGGAGCAGATGTTCTTCGAGCAGTACAGCCATGAGCCGTATCTCGCGGTCGTCCGCTTCTGGCACATGGCCGGGCTCGTGGAGATGAACCGCGCGGCGCTCGCCGACAAGATGGAGCGCGGCGTCCACGCGCTCGGCGTGATGGAGCAGCATCTCGGCGCGCGGGCATACTTTGTCGCCGAGCGCTACACGATTGCCGACATCGCCCTGTACGCCTATACCCACGTGGCGCACGAGGGTGGCTTCGACCTCGCGCCCTTCCCGCGCGTCACCGCCTGGCTCGAGCGGGTGCGCACGCAACCCGGGCACGTCGCGATCGGCGATCCGGTCGGCCGGCTCGTCCCCTGGCCGTGACCGGGATCGGTTAGGCTTCCCGCCGATGAGCATCTACTACAACCGGATCGCCGGGACCGGGCTCGAGCGCCTCGCCGCTCTAAGCGACGGACTCTTCGCGATCGCGATGACGCTCATCATTCTCGAGGTGCACGTGCCGCCGCGCTCGGGGATTCAGACCGAATACGATCTCCGGCTCGCCCTGGTCGCCCTGGCGCCGCGGATGACCACCTACCTCCTGAGCTTCCTGACGCTCGGGATCTTCTGGGTCGGCCAGCAGACGCAGCTCAACCATTTCGCGCGCACCGACCGCCACCTCACCTGGCTCAACCTGGGATTCCTGGCGATCGTCGCCATCATGCCGTTCTCCACCGGCATCCTGGCCGAGTTCACCACCCTCCGGACGGCGCTCCTCGTTTACTGGCTCAACATCCTGCTCCTGGGGATCGCGCTGTATGTGACCTGGAGCTACGCACGCCGCGCAGGACTCGTCAGCCCTGACTCGCCGGCCGGAGTCGACCGCGCCATCCGGCGGCGCATCGTCAGGGCGCAGTCCCTCTATGCCCTGGGGGCGGCGCTCTGCTTCATCCATCCATACTGGAGCATCGCCTTCATCGTGCTGGTGCAGCTGAACTACGCCATCGCACCCCGCCTGCGCGGGCGGCCCAAGCGGGCTGCCTGATCAAGGAATTGAAGGTCCGCGCATAAGCCGCTTCTGATAGACTCGCGCCAATCGCTGCTTGTCTCCAGTTTCCTGGTGGCTCTATGCGCACTCCAGCCGTACTTCACGCCATCCCTCGAATATCGGAGGCAACGATGCCCCTCGTGAGCCGGACAGGCGCAGGCGTCCGTGCCGTGATGACGGCCTTCTTCCTTCTGTCGGGCCTGCTGCTGTCGGGCTCGCCCTTCATGCCGGCGATGGCGGCGCCCCCTCCGGGGCAAGAGGGGCACGTCCCGGGTGAGATCCTGATCAAGTTCAAGCCGAACACGCACGCCTCCGAGCGGGGTCAGGCGCGGGCCGGCGTGGCCGCCGAGCGCCGGCATCAGTTCCGCAGCGGCGCCGAGCACTGGCATCTCGGACCCGGCGTCACCACGGAGCAGGCGATCGAGCGCCTCCGCCACAACCCGCATGTGCAGTATGTCGAGCCGAACTACCTCGTGCACTCTTTCCGCGCCCCCGACGACCCGAGGTACCCGGAGCTCTGGGGTCTGCACAACACCGGCCAGACCGGCGGGACCGCGGGCGCCGATATTCGCGCCGAGCAGGCCTGGGGCGTGACCACGGGGAGCCGCTCGGTGGTCGTCGCCGTCATCGACAGCGGCATCGATTACACCCACCCCGACCTGGCGGCGAACATCTACGCCAACACGGGCGAGATCCCGGGCAACGGACTGGACGACGACCACAACGGGTTCGTGGACGACATCCGTGGCTGGGATTTCGCGAACCACGACAACAACCCGTTCGACGACCTGGGCCACGGCACCCACGTGGCCGGGACCATCGGGGCGATGGGGAACAATGCCGTCGGTGTCAGCGGCGTCAACTGGACCGTCACCCTCATGCCGGTCAAGTTCCTGGGGGCCGACGGCTCCGGCTCGATCGCCAACGCCACCGCCGCGGTCGAATACGCCACCGCCGCGGGCGTCGACATCATGAGCAACTCCTGGGGAGGGGGCGGATTCTCCCAGGCGCTGCTCGATGCGATCACCGCGGCCTCCGATGCCGGCATCCTGTTCGTCGCCGCGGCCGGCAACGACGGCTCCAACAACGATATTTTTCCGACCTACCCGTCGGGCTACAACGTCCCCGGCATCGTGGCGGTCGCCGCCACCGACAGCAATGACAACCTGGCCGTTTTCTCCAACTACGGTTCCCAGACCGTCGATCTCGGCGCCCCGGGCGTCTCCATCCTGAGCACGCTGCCCGGCGGAGGGTACGGCGTCTACAGCGGCACCTCCATGGCCACGCCGCACGTGTCGGGAGCCGCCGCGCTGATCCGCGCTCTCGCCCCCGATCTGGGCGTCCTGGCGCTGAAGCAGCGGCTGCTGGATTCCGCCGACAGGATCCCCGCGCTCGCCGGCCGGACGGTCAGCGGCGGCCGCCTCAACGCGTTCCTGCCGATCGCCACAAGGGAATCGATTCCCCCGGGAGCCTGCACCGACCTCGCCGCCGGGACTCCCACCAGCTTCTCGCTCACCCTGGCCTGGACCGCCACGGGCGACGATGGCGCGATCGGCACCGCTTCGAGCTACGACATCCGGTACTCCACCTCCCCCTTCGACGCCGCCGGCTTCGCCACCGCCACGCCGATAGCCGCCACACCCAACCCGCTGGAGGCGGG